>NZ_JACJSE010000003.1:300000-574984 GCF_014698045.1 Aulosira sp. FACHB-615 | reverse complement strand
TTTTCTAAATTGCTTCCCAAGGTGTAACTGATGGAGGTGCGAATCGTATCTGTACCTTCATTCGCGTTTTCTATAACCACATCTCCGATGCTATCAACAGTATATGTATCATTACCAGCACCACCAGTCAGACTATCATCACCTCTACCACCAGATAAAACGTTAGCAGCACTATTACCAATAATTGTGTCATTACCATCACCTCCAAAGGCATTTTCGATGATAGTTCCTGTATTGATAATTAACGTAGTTCCATTGAGAATACTTGTAGAACCTGCATTGAGGTTGAGGTAGGAGTTGGAAGTAATCGCCGCAGCATTAATTGTATCTGTACCAGTATTATCACTCAGTGTAGTCGTGCCATAAAAACCATACTCATTGGTGTAAAAATAAGTGTCGTTAGCAGTATCTGTATCCCCATATAAACGCAAATTCCAACTATTGAGGATACCAGTATCTGAGGGGAATAAATCCTGAATTCTCAGTGTCCAGTTACCAGCACTGCTTTCTCCCCAATGTTGTGCGCTAGAGAGTTTAAACACAATATTGTCTCCAGAGTCCAAGCCATTACCAGGTTGATTGATCAAACGGCTGATGGTTCCACTAGGAGAAATCAAATCAACAACCAAATCACCTCGATAAGAATGAGTCAGATTAAGTTCTACTTCCACCCAATCAACATCTAAACCAGCAGCAACAGTAAAGGTGCTACTAATTCCGCCTGTATTGCTATCTGGGATAACCAAGCCTAAATTACCAGAGCTGTAAGAAAGAGACTGCTCGTTGCTAAACACACTCTGCGTTTGCCAAGTTTCTGCCAAACGCACAGCAGCATGAGCATCTACTAAACCAAATCCATAGTCGTGGCTGACGTGTAAACCACCACCATTAAAGTTGTTAGCGCCGTTAATTTGCCAACCTTGGTTATAGAAATCGTTTTGGCGAGCAGAATAGGCGAGAATTTCTTGGATGTCTCGATAACCTAAATTGCGATTGGCTTCTAGTAACAAAGCCACTACCCCAGAAACTTGCGGTGCGGCTGCGGAAGTGCCATTAAAACTATAGGTGTAGTCTCCATAGTCATAGCCTTCAAATCCTTGACGATCTGTGGTGACAATACTGCCATCATACCCACTACCAAAAGCCGAAACCAGAATAGATGCACCAGGAGTACTGTAGGGACTGGCAAAGCCATTATGATCAAGTGCCGCTACAGTAATGACTTGGCGAGCGTTTGTATAGTTTGAGTAATTTGTATTCAAACCGCCCTCACGGCTATTTCCAGCCGCAAATACTATTGCAGTTCCTAAGCCATTACGTCCAAATTGAGCCGCATCTTGAATAGCTTGTCCTGCTTGAGCCAATACTGGATTGTTAAAATCAGCTACAAAACCAACTACATAAGCCCAACTATTGTTAGCCACATCAACATTGCGTAATCGCTGCAACGCCCGAATCGTGCTGTTGATATCTGAGTAAGAAAACCGGAAGGAAGCCAGGGTAGAACCATAAGCTACACCCACACCACCAATCCCATTTCCCGCCACAGCACCAATAACACCTGCAACAGAAGTAGCATGGGCGCTTTCTCCGGGTAAAGGGTAGGGATTACCAGCGTTGGTAACGCCATCATAATCGATGGAAGTGTTGTAATTCGGTGCTAAATCAGGATGATTATATTCAACGCCTCCCCCTTCAAAAACACCAACAGTAACACCGCGTCCTGTGTAGTCATCCCAAACATCAACCACATTGAGATCAATACCAGGAGTACCACCAGATTGACCTTGGTTATATAAATACCATTGATTTGGAAATAAGGGATCGGAAGGAATAGTAGTCATAGATTTGTTGTGTTAATAGTAAAAATGCTTGAATTGGGCTAAAGCCTATTGAGTTTTATCTGATGTGCGTTACTAAATGTTGTTTAATTGGCAAGTTTCGTGGCTTGTGGAGTTTCTGCTTGAAGACCAGTAATTTTTTCTAACTGCGATCGCATTTCTCTACCAGTACCTCGCCCAACAAATATCCTTAAGTAATCCATACTTCGTTGTTCCTGGCTCGTATCTTCGGGAGTAGCTGATGCGTAATTAATTTGAATTTCCGAAATTTTTTTATTTGGAGTTAATAGGAACCCAGTAATTCCAAATAAAAGTGTATTGACAACCCTTGCATCAGTATTATCTTTTTCATCTTCCCGATATTCAATTCGGCTAATTTCTTTGGGAGAAATCTGTATTATTTGAGTAGATTTTTTATCATTGATTATTTCTAGTTTCTCGCCCATTTCTTGGTAGATTGTAACTCCTATTTCATTCACGTTAACTTTGCAATTTCCTCGTTTTTCTAGGTCATTTTTATTTAAAATACAGTCACCTTTTTTTCCTGAGCGATCATCCAAAGATATAGGTACTTCGTAACCCTGACATCGAGAATTTAAGGGAAAACTAGAACATAGTTGGTATAACTTTTTTGCATTTAAAGCATTGACTGGAGCAATAAAAACAGACTCCAATAACAGCAGAGGAAACAATACGCCCGCAGCCATTTTACGTTTTGACATAGCTTTCAAAAGAAGAGATATTGAGATGAAATATTTCATTGATATTTTTTGACAAAATCTAGCCCAGCTTTGGCGAAAATGCCAAAGACTAAGATCGCAATCTGCCATGAAAGCGACTTTTTGGTGAGTTGGCTCATATTTCACATCGAACTTGGAATAACCCAATTAGAAGGTATTCAACTTCAGTCAAGCCAGTTCAATTTCGGTTCTTCTTCTCACTGGACTAAATCTGAACTTGACAAAAGCTAAATAATATGTGCTTTAGATAAGTAGCCATCATGAACTGCGTACACAAGAAAACATGAAAAAGTCTTTCCCTTACACATCTACACCCCTACACCCATTTTTCAAGTCAGGTCGGCGTGAATAATTATCATTGAAATAAAGCAAAGAACAGGGAGTTTCTTAGCTGAGGTAGCAAGGTTTTGAGTCTTGTTTACTTTTCTTCACGCAGTTTATTTTTACTGTGCCGACTTACTTAAACTCAAATATTTTAAGTGTTTTAATTTACAGGCAACAATGATTATGGGATTTTAGAAGATCAATAGCATTAGAAATTTCCGAAAAATAATGTAGAGATCAAGCAACGCTCCATCTCTACAAGGTTTCTGGATAACCCGTATTTAAATTCGGTCTATATCTAATTATTTGCTTCTCACCTAAATTTATGTTGTACTGCATTAACCCCGATTGTTCACAGCGAGAAAATCCTGATAATTGTGCGGTATGTCAAAACTGTCAAACGCCGCTCATCCTGCAAAATCGCTACATAATTAAACAGCCGTTGCAGGTTGACAAATATCGCTATACAGAAATATTTGAAATTGAAGATTTACTTGATAATAATAAACTTAAGATTCTGAAATCTTTAAAGCAAGTTACGCCAAAATTATTACGCCTATTTGAACAAGAAGCATCAATACTAATAAGTTTGCGGCATCCTGGCTTACCTGTTGGAGAAATTTTATTTCCCTTAGTTTTAAATACAGGTCGTCAATTACGCTGTTTAGTAATGGAAAAAATACCTGGAGAGAATTTGCAAAACTGGTTATCTCGCAATCATTATGTAAAATCTTATAAAACTGTCATTAATTGGCTGAAGCAATTAACACAAATTCTCCAATTCGTTCATGATAACCAATTCTTTCATCGGGATATCAAGCCTGCAAATATTATGCTTTGTCCCAACGGTAAACTGGTTTTAATTGATTTTGGCACTGCCCGTCAATTAACACAAACTGTGATTAATAATCAGGAAATAACCGTAATTATTTCTCCGGGTTATACTGCACCTGAACAATGCGAAGGTCATGCTGTACTTCAGTCAGATTTCTACGCATTGGGACAAACTTGCGTTTATTTACTAACAGGTAATAACCCAACTAAGGCTGATCATAAATCACACAATTGGTATAACAATATCAAAGATAAACAAACCCCAAAAAGATTAATCGAGTTAATTCAGACGATGACAAATTCTCATCCTCATCGTCGTCCGGCAACAACTCAAGTTATTCTTAATAAAATTAGTCAAATTGAGACAAATTCACAAATTCAATGGCGAAAATTTTTACTAATTGGTGCTTGTGGCGCTTTAGTCATTCTGGGAACAAAATGGCTTTATAAGGCAGTTACTACACTGCGGACTTGCGACTATATCGAAGGCGATCATCTTAGTTGTGGGGAAGAAAGCTTAATTCCTCAAAGTTTTTGGCAATCTAATCAACCTCCAGCAACCAAGCAATTAGCCATTGATGAATATCGGAGCAAAAATTTTGCAGAAGCAGCGCGTTTATTTGAAATTGCCTTCAATAAAGAAACCGATCCAGAAACTCTCATTTACTGGAATAATGCCAAAATTCAAACACAATTTCCAGGCAGTAAAATTCACACCATCGCAGCAGTAGTCCCCTTAGAACGTAGTACTAATGTTGGTTTAGAAATACTGAGAGGTATAGCTCAAGCTCAGACTGAGCTACTAAATAAACAACCCTCCCTACCTTTAAGAATTATCATTGCTGATGACAGTAATCGAGATAACAGCAAAGCCGGGAATAATGCTCGCAAAGTTGCCCAAAATTTAGTAAAATACGAAGACTTACTGGGAGTTTTAGGTCATTACAGTAGCGACACAACTAAACAAGCTTTACCTATTTACGGCCTAGCACAAATAGTTTTAATCTCTGGTAGTAGTACTTCCACTAATCTCAAAAGTCCTTTTTTTTTCCGTACTATCCCTAGCGATCGCATTAGCGCCAAAAAAATTGCCGGCTTTTTGTTCTCGCAATTCAAACAACCGAAAGTAGCAATTTTTCTGAGTGAAGAGAGCGAGTATACCCAATCTCTATCAAAAGCTTTTCGAGAAGAGGTAAAATCTCTTCAAGGTAAAGTTCTTGACCACCAATCCAGCTTTAATCTTGCAACGGATAGTTTTGATGCCGAAAAAGCTTTAAATCAAGCCCAAAACCAAGGTGCAACCGCCATTTTATTAATTCCTGATGCTGGAGTCGGATTGTATAATGCAATTCCCCATGCAATACAAGTAATTGAAGCAAATGTCAACGGATTGCAAATTGTTGTAGGTGATAGTCTCAACAGATCAGACTTACTGACACCAAGTAAAGTTATATCTTCACCAGCAATCGAACAAACAGTATGGTCGATCGCCTGGCATCCCATAAATAACATTAACTCCCCGTTTGCACAGCAAGCTAAAACCATCTGGCGAATCGATGACAAAACCTTCTCCAGTAATACAAAAATCACTTGGCGAACTGCAACTAACTACGATGCAGTCATGGTAATCAGTAAAGCCATAGCTCAAAAACCGACTCGGTTAGGTATTCAGCAAATTTTGGCAGACAAGAATTTTGCGGTTACGGGGGCGACTGGCATAATTCAATTTGAGGGGAGCGATCGCCAAAATGCTACAGTCACAATACTTTCTATCCGGCGCAAGTGCAATTCTAGTGATTTTGTTTTTGTCCCAGGCGATCGTCCTCTAAAATGCCAGTAATCCTATGTACATAGAGAATTAAAGAAGTCACGTTTACTTTCATCGGCGAAGCGGAATGAGCAAGCAAGCAATTTTGGCCAATCTAATGTAAATTAAGAATGTACACAGCAATGCCCTTTTCAGTGGGTAGTACAAACTCAACAGGCTGGAGTTTAGCTAAATTCAGCTTTGGTGTGATGTCTAACGACAAGACGTTCTGCGTCTACGCTCTTCAAGCACCAACTAATTTTCTCAACGCCAGCTTTTCCGAAACATTCAATAGGTGATTACACAACGCTTCTGGAGGTCACTTAATTATCTGAAGGAAAGGCAATTCTGCAATAATTAGGGATTTTTTAGGCGATCGTATGACATCCTCACTTGGCCTAGTTCCTAAATTCACTCTTTGCGTGTGCTGAGAGTTTGTTTGTGTTGCGTTTGGGTAAAAAACAAGAAGTTAATTGTTTTTTTCTAAAGTATTGTTACCAGATCGTGATATGATTCAGCTGACTGAATGTGCAGTCATAATAAGTTAGCTGTACTGGTTTCAAGTCCCGTGAGCTTGTCAGAAGAACCAATTGCGCCCCCTCCGACAACACAACAAGATGCTCCATCTGGTTTTGAGGACACAGAACCAGTCAACACTTCTATGCAGGAGTTCTATCAACTCTATCAGAAGTTGTTGGTAATCACACTTGTTTTGACGGGGATTATATTTATCTCTGTGTGGATTTTTTATTCACTAAACATTGCCCTGAATTATTTAATTGGGGCGTGTACAGGTGTGGTTTACTTAAAGATGCTGGCTAACGACGTTGAGCGATTGGGTGCTGAGAAAAATCGTCTAAGCAAAAATCGTTTTGCTTTATTTATTGGGTTGATTATACTAGCAACTCAATGGAACGATCTACACGTAATGCCCATTTTTTTGGGTTTTCTTACATACAAGGCCACGCTCCTCGTCTATACGGTGCAAACTGCGTTCCTTCCTGATTCTTAAAACAGTGAACAGTGAACAGTGAGCCAGCGCGGTCTTGGGGGTCTCCCTCATGAGCGACTGGCGAACCCGTAAGGGTGAACAGTGAACAGGGTTGTGGTGTGTGTAGAAGCGCACACAAATGATGTAAGGGACTTTAACCCAACAGACAAAACTGACAACTGATAACTGACAACTGATAACTGCTTAACAGTCAGGCTCACTAAAGACAATACACCCATCCTCGCTCGTTGGGGAAAATGCTTGAAGAATGCAAATGCTTAGTGTTTTAAACGCCTTTAATTCTTTTCCCCTCGCCGAATTAGAAGTAGGTCAACATTTCTACTGGCAATTAGGCAACCTCAAAATTCATGGGCAGGTTTTTCTCACCTCCTGGTTCGTGATTGGCGTTCTGGTAATAGCTTCATTAGCTGCTACTCGGAACATACAAAAAGTTCCCAGTGGTATCCAAAATTTAATGGAATACGCTCTGGAATTTATTCGTGATCTAGCAAAAAACCAACTTGGTGAGAAAGAGTACCGCCCTTGGGTACCATTTATTGGTACATTGTTCTTGTTTATCTTCGTATCGAACTGGTCAGGTGCTTTAATTCCCTGGAAGCTCATCAAGCTGCCATCTGGTGAATTAGCGGCTCCTACCAATGACATTAATACGACGGTAGCATTGGCACTGCTGACTTCTCTTGCTTACTTTTATGCAGGTTTCAGCAAACGTGGTTTGGGCTACTTCAAGAAATATATAGAGCCAACACCCGTATTGTTGCCGATCGCCATTCTCGAAGATTTCACTAAGCCCCTCTCCCTAAGCTTCCGTCTTTTCGGTAACATCTTGGCGGATGAATTAGTTGTGGCGGTATTAGTGCTGCTCGTGCCTTTATTTGTACCTCTGCCTGTAATGGCCTTGGGTTTATTTACCAGTGCCATTCAAGCTCTAGTGTTTGCTACCCTAGCAGGGGCATACATTCATGAGGCAATGGAAGGACACGGCGGCGAAGAGCATGAGGAGCATCATTAAAGCCCTCAGTTGTTAGCACAGTTCTGACGAGCATCAAAGCTCAAAACGTCGCAAACTGCGATTTGCGAGAACTCGGTGCAGCGTGAAAAAACACGTCTTTACTAGTTAATTTACTTTTGTAGTTCTGTACTTAAAGCAAGGAAAATCAAAATGGATCCATTAGTTTCTGCTGCTTCAGTTCTGGCTGCTGCTTTAGCAATTGGTTTGGCTGCGATCGGCCCTGGTATTGGACAAGGTAACGCTGCTGGTCAGGCAGTAGAAGGTATTGCTCGTCAACCAGAAGCAGAAGGTAAAATTCGCGGTACTCTGCTATTAACCTTGGCGTTCATGGAATCTTTGACCATCTACGGTCTAGTAATCGCGTTAGTACTATTGTTCGCTAACCCCTTCGCATAAGACCTGAAAGTTTTTGTTTTGTAGAGACGTGAGCTATCACGTCTCTACAAACCAAATTTTGGGGATTAATTGGTTCTGATGTAGGCTGACCCTTGTGGCTATGGGTCTCTAAAATACGAAAGGTTGGATAACGTTGCTAGCCATGAAAACTGCTACTCCAGCCAAAGAGGAGAGAAATGTTTGATTTCGATGCTACTTTGCCCTTTATGGCATTGCAGTTCCTGCTGTTGGCAGCCTTGTTGAATGTAATTTTCTATAAGCCACTGACCAAGGTACTGGATGAGCGCGATAATTACATCCGCACCAATACCCTTGAAGCCAAGGAACGTTTAGCCAAAGCCGAACGCCTAACTCAAGAATATGAGCAACAACTAGCAGAAGCTCGCAGACAATCGCAAGCGACTTTAGAAGCGGCTCAGGCTGAAGCTAAGAAAATTACTGCCCAGAAAATTGCTGAGGCGCAACAAGAAGCTCAAGCTCAACGAGAAAAAGCTTCTATTGAAATAGAGCAACAAAAGCAGGAAGCTATGCGTTCCTTAGAACAACAAGTTGATGCTCTCAGCAGGCAGATCCTAGAAAAACTATTAGGGCCGAGTTTAGCTAGATAAGCTAAAAATGACTGGTCTGGCAAAATCTACGCGCAACTGGGCATTTGTCCCAGAGCGCCTAATTTAAGTGTCAGCCAATTTTGGATTTTAGATTGCCGATTTTGGATTTACAGTGCCAATTTTTAGGTTGCAGATTGATAAATTACTCAATCAAAAATGAAAATCTAAAATTTAGGTGGTGATAAACCAAAAAATCTAAAATTTAAAATCTAAAATCTAAAATTCGTAGCACTTTTTTCCTACGGGAAGACAAAACTTAATTAGTAAGCGAGCAGCGCACCTGTAAATGGCTATCATGGGCATTTTCTTCTTACTTGCCACAGAAGCTCAAGCTGTTCACTCTGAATTGGCAGAAGGCGCAGCAGAAGGTGGTTTCGGTCTAAACCTAGACATTTTAGAAACCAATCTCATAAACCTAGTGATTCTGATTGGCATACTATTCTACTTTGGACGCAAAGTTTTAAGCAATATCCTGAACGATCGCAGATCCAATATCGCAACTGCCATTCAGGAAGCAGAACAACGCTTAAAAGAAGCACAAGCTTCTCTTTCACAAGCACAAGAACAGTTGACCCAGGCTCAAGCTGAGGCACAGCGCATTCGCCAAGCAGCCACAGACAGCGCCCAGGCAACTAAGCAAGCTCTGTTAGATAAAGCAGCACAAGACGTAGAACGCTTGAAACAAACAGCAGCAGCAGACTTGAATACCGAAAGAGAGCGGGCGTTAACCGAATTGCGGCAGCGAGTAGCCGCTTTGGCACTACAGCAAGTTGAATCACAGCTGCGCTCTGGTGTAAGTGACGATGTTCAACAGGCACTAATTGACCGTAGCATCGCTCAGGTGGGAGGACGGTAATGAAAAGTAACATAGAAACAGCCGAAATCGCCCAGCCTTACGCACAGGCACTGATGTCAGTAGCACAGTCTAAAAATCTGACAGAAGAGTTCGGTAACGATGCGCGTGCCTTACTAGACTTGTTGCAAAATTCTCAACAACTGCGGAACTTTATTGATAACCCCTTCATTGTGCCTGAAACCAAAAAAGCGGTGATCAGCCAAGTAACGGGTGAAGGTGGTAATCCTTATTTACGCAACTTTTTGCTACTTTTAGTAGACAAACGACGCATCTTCTTCTTAGACCAGATTTTAAAACAGTACTTGGCATTGCTACGGCAGCTGAATCAAACTGTGTTAGCAGAAGTAACTTCTGCTGTTGCACTCTCACCAGAGCAAGAAGAAGCCATTAAACAGAAAGTCATTGCTATCACCAATGCGCGTCAAGTAGAACTTGAAACTAGAGTAGACAGCGAATTGATTGGTGGTGTGATCATCAAAGTCGGCTCACAGGTAATCGACGCTAGTTTACGTGGTCAACTACGTCGCTTGTCTTTGCGTTTGACTAACGGCTAGGGGCAGAAAATTTTAGATTTTAGATTGCCGATTTTAGATTGAAGATTGTTCTAAATCTAAAATCAAAAATTTAAAATCCAAAATTGATTCACTCAGCATTTCGATATTGATTACTATTTCTTCCGTGTTGCAAAAGAAAAACATACACCATGAGCATATCAATTAGACCTGACGAAATTAGCAGCATTATTCAACAGCAGATCGAGCAATACGACCAAGAAGTCAAAGTTGCTAACGTTGGTACCGTTCTGCAAGTAGGTGACGGTATTGCCCGGATTTATGGTCTGGAAAAGGCTATGGCTGGGGAACTTTTGGAATTTGAAGATGGCACCATTGGTATCGCCCAAAACTTAGAAGAAGATAACGTGGGTGCGGTACTCATGGGTACAGGTAATAGTATCCAAGAAGGTAGTTCTGTGAGAGCTACTGGTAGAATCGCCCAAATCGGTGTCGGTGAAGCCTTAATTGGACGGGTTGTTGATGCTTTGGGTCGTCCCATCGACGGCAAAGGCGACATCAAATCCAGCGAAAGCCGCTTGATTGAATCACCTGCACCCGGTATCATTGCGCGTCGTTCTGTACACGAACCTATGCAAACCGGGATTACCGCTATTGACTCCATGATTCCCATCGGTCGGGGTCAGCGCGAGTTAATCATCGGCGACCGTCAAACAGGTAAAACTGCGATCGCAATTGACACCATCATTAACCAAAAAGGTGAAGATGTAGTTTGCGTCTACGTAGCCATTGGTCAAAAGGCTTCTACCGTAGCTAACGTAGTTCAAACCTTACAAGAAAAAGGCGCACTCGACTACACAGTAGTAGTTGCAGCTAACGCCAGTGACCCAGCTACCCTACAATTCTTGGCTCCTTACACCGGAGCTACCATTGCTGAGTACTTTATGTACAAAGGCAAAGCTACATTGGTAATCTACGACGACTTGTCCAAGCAAGCACAAGCTTATCGCCAAATGTCCTTGCTACTCCGTCGTCCACCCGGACGGGAAGCTTACCCCGGAGACGTATTCTACATTCACTCTCGCTTGTTAGAAAGAGCCGCTAAACTCAGTGATGAGTTGGGTACTGGTAGCATGACTGCGCTACCCATCATCGAAACCCAAGCAGGTGACGTATCCGCTTACATTCCCACCAACGTAATTTCCATCACCGACGGTCAGATTTTCTTATCTTCTGACTTGTTCAACGCTGGTATCCGTCCAGCTGTAAACCCTGGTATTTCCGTATCCCGCGTGGGTTCTGCGGCACAAACCAAGGCAATGAAAAAAGTTGCGGGTAAGATTAAGCTGGAACTCGCACAGTTTGATGACCTCCAAGCTTTCGCGCAATTCGCTTCTGACTTAGATAAAGCTACTCAAGACCAATTGGCACGGGGTCAACGCCTGCGGGAACTGCTCAAGCAGTCTCAAAACGAGCCTTTGTCTGTAGCTGAACAAGTGGCAATTCTTTACGCTGGTATTAACGGTTACTTAGATGATATCCCTGTAGATAAAGTAACCACCTTCACCAAAGGCTTCCGCGAATACTTGAAGACTGGTAAGTCTACTTATTACGGAGCAGTACAAAGCAAGAAAGTACTAGGTGATGATGAAGAAGCCGCATTGAAGGCTGCTTTAGACGATTACAAAAAGACCTTCAAAGCATCAGTGTAATTAGTCATTAGTCATTGGTCATTGGTAATCTCTAATGACTGATGACAAAGGACAAATGACTAAGGACAAAGGACAAAAATATGCCTAATCTTAAATCAATACGCGATCGCATTCAGTCGGTCAAAAACACCAAAAAAATCACCGAAGCCATGCGGCTAGTAGCAGCAGCGCGGGTACGTCGGGCGCAAGAACAAGTGCTGGCAACTCGCCCCTTCGCTGACAGACTAGCGCAAGTTTTATATGGTTTGCAAACCCGCCTGCGGTTTGAAGACGCAAACCTACCTCTACTGAGAAAACGCGAAGTCAAATCAGTCGGCTTGTTAGTAATTTCTGGCGACAGAGGTTTGTGTGGTGGTTACAACACCAACGTCATCCGTCGTGCAGAAAACCGCGCCAAGGAACTCAAGGCAGAAGGTATCGACTACACATTTGTATTGGTTGGTCGTAAGGCTACCCAATACTTCCAACGCCGCAACCAGCCTATCGATGCTACCTACAGTGGCTTAGAACAAATCCCCACCGCAGAGGAAGCAAATAGAATTGCTGACGAGTTGCTGTCTTTGTTCCTTTCCGAAAAAGTAGACCGCATCGAATTAATCTACACTCGTTTCGTCTCCTTGGTGAGTTCTCGTCCTGTAGTTCAAACCTTGTTACCTCTTGATACCCAAGGTTTAGAAGCAGCCGACGATGAAATTTTCCGGTTGACAACTCGTGGTGGTCAATTTGAAGTCGAACGGCAGAAAGTCACTTCTCAAGTTCAGCCTTTAGCCAGCGACATGATTTTTGAGCAAGACCCAGTACAAATTCTGGATGCCTTGCTACCCCTGTACTTGGGCAACCAATTACTACGGGCATTACAAGAGTCAGCCGCAAGTGAACTAGCAGCGCGGATGACAGCTATGAGTAACGCCAGTGATAACGCTGGTGAACTAATTAAAAACCTATCGCTGTCTTACAACAAAGCCCGACAAGCCGCAATTACTCAAGAACTCCTAGAGGTTGTCGGCGGTGCAGAAGCACTGACCTAGGAAGAACTCAATTGTTAACTATAATTAATAGCTAATTGCTGGTAATTTTAAAACTAGCGATTAGCTATTTGTGTTTTTGAGGATGTGTGAATAAAAGAGTGTTAGTGTTTTTAGCAAAAATACAATATTTTTAGAGTGTGATTACAAGTTTTATCAGTTAGGTTGAATCTCTGTGATTTTCATAAAAATGAAACATTTCCATGAAGTTTGAAATTTCTACGCCTCTTGGCTTTACAGTGAGAACATCCGAAGAATATTGGCAACGTTTGATTATCAAGCATCCTGATATTGAAGAATTGGAGGAGCTAATCAAATCAGCTGTTGCTACACCGGATGAAGTTCGACGCAGTAGCCGAGATGCAGAAGTATTATTGTTTTATCGGGTACTACGAGAAAAACGTTGGGTTGTTGCGGTTGCGCGGCGCTTAAATGGAGATGGTTTCCTGATAACAGCCTACCAAACCGATGCAATTAAGGAAGGGGAAACAGTGTGGCTCAAATAAAGGTGTTTTACGAACCAGAAACCGAGCTATTAAGCGTATTTTGGCAAGTGCCAAGAAAAAACCAAATTGCCACGGAGCTTGGAGACGGGGTAATTTTGATTAAAGATGGGGTGAGTAGTGAGCCAATTGGTTTAGAAGTTTTGTCTTACCGTCCTGGAGATAACCGCTTTGATGCTGTGAGTCTTGAGCTAGGACAAATGAGTTCGATGCAACCAGCAAGCTAATAATCTTCATACAGCGTCTTTGCTGCAAAGCTGCTATTACTCAGGAACTCCTAGAGGTTGTCGGCGGTGCAGAAGCACTGAGTTAGGGACAAGTCAATTCTTAACTACAACTAATAGCTAATTGCTGGTGATTTCAAACTAGCGATTAGCTATTTTTGCATTTGAGAATTTTTTAATATTGGAGTTTATGGAAAAAAGTGCTTTATTTGATTAGTTGGGAAACACTATATAAAATAAATAGTCAATTCTTCTCGTCAATTAACCATTTACCGTCTGAATTACGTACAAGTGTAATTCGCCCATATTTATCAAAATGCTTACTACCATCTTTCTTTAGATACTTTAATTTAGCATCTACAATAGCTTTATATTTGCCGTTTTCAACATATTTGCCGTTTTCAACTACTTCCATAGACTCAATTTCTACAGAATCAACCGTATTCCACCACTCTGTATAGTTGCTGTAATTCATATTACTTCTTTGTATATGAAACTCAGGACTGAGCATAGCCCAGGCCTCTGTATACTGGCGATTATTGATAAGTTCGTAATATTCTTGAACAGCTTTATTTGGAGAAATTTCATTATGCTTGACAGTTTTTGACTCAGCATTTGCACTTGAACACTCATCTTTTTTCTTGACTGCACAATCAAGAGTTTCTGTGACAACATATGTTCCAACTGTTGCTGCTAAAAACTTAACTATTCCGCGACATGAAGAAATAGTAGGAGTTAAAATACAAACAAGCAATATTAGCATTAATCTAGATGATTTTATTGTGATATTCATAAATATTTTTACAAATCGCAATAACATTGAATAGTTAACACATACGTTAATTATGTATCATAAAGACTAAAAAATAGCAATAACAAACTTAAGTCAGTCGATGCAATAAAACCAAACTATGTAAAGAAAAGTAAATCAGGCTCAAATGCTTTCTTCCCCTACTCCCTACCTTATTCCAACAATAATTATTTAAACAGACCTACTTAGGCATTTTTTTGTTATCCTCAATAGGATGATTGATATTAGTAAAATTGCTATCTTCTATAGATTAGCTGGAACGCAGTGTAAACCAATATTATTTTGTAGTTAATTTACCATTCTTAAACTTCTATACAAGAATTTATTGTTTACTAAAATCATTGATGTTGGGTTACGACGCAAAATTGAATTGTCTGTTTAGTCTCAAGATTTTTCGTGCGTTTCACCCAACCTACACAATAATTACAAAACTCTTGATTCTCTCTGCGTCTTTGCGCCTCTGCGTGAGAAAATTCATCCCGTATTTATGCAACATTTTACATAAAATCAGCGATCGCACCACTCAATCGTTAAAAGCAAACTACAGTGCTGAGTAATGAGTAGGTTGGGTGGAGGCGCACAAAAGATATTGGCAGCAACATGATAAATATAAATCGCGCCATAACCCAACACAAAATCATCATATTTTTGGAGGATATTTCAACAAGTGAAATAATTACGTTGTGAATTTTACTCATTGAATTGAGATATTTTCGTGGTTGAAAGTTTTGCGGTTTTTTTCAGAGTATTTGTTGGGTTTGCTGTATTATTAATTAACTAGCTTTAACTTCTCCAAATTGTGTTAAGAATCTAAAGGCTTTGAGAATATAAGTCGCGCAATCTTGTGGTGAAGTATTGTAAAAAGACCGCCACGCATTTGCTTTATCTTCATCATAGCGATCGCCGCGTTCGGGATGTGCATCTAACCATGCTAAACGTACAGCATGACCAATTAACACATCTAAGACAATATATTCTTCGATTTGCAAGTTGGGGTTTTTAGCGGCGATCGCACCTAGTTCCATTAATGCTTCAATATTAACTTGGCGATATTCTGGCGCTTCGATTTTATTTAATAAATGTTCCACTCGCAAAGCAAAGTTCTTTTCACCAGCCGTCATTTCCGATAACATCAATTCGCTATCTAAACGATTACGGCGTTCTAGTTTGTCACCAATGACTAAGCCTTTACAATGTTGCATTAATAGCCAAACTTGCTGAAAGAAGTTTTTCGGGACGCGGTTAATAGCCCCTTCGGCTTTGCGGAAGCGTCGCCAACCACCCACCGGAACTTCGTCGATTTCTTCAGTAATGGTTGGTTGCACTACCCATTCAATATCACTTTCTTTTTGCTTGACGTGTAATGATTCTTGCTGGTGTAACAAGTTACTCATCCCTGTGTAACCCGTTAACACCTGACGCAAGCGCATTTTAATTTCAAAGGGCGAAATTTCCATTAACTGTTCGTAGGCTTCATCTTGGGTGACACGTAATTCTCGTGCTAGTTCGCTGGTAATTAATAAGATGAGATAGCCGACACGTAAAGTTAACAGTCCTTGAAATAATTCCGACTCTGAGCGAATCAAAGTCCCCAGATACAGTATGATTTCTTGTGTCAGTACGCGATCGCGGATATCCTCACGACAGAAGTTATTAATTTTCTCGGCAATTTCATTGGGAGGCATTGGTACAGTAATTAATGATGCTTCGCTATACGCCCTCCCCACAGCTGCTTGCTTACCCCGAATCAAAATGCTGGTGACTGCATCTGATAAAGCAATATCCACCATTTGCAATAAACCCGCAGCCCGACGGACAATTGCCCAGATACCTAAATCACCGGCTTTGATATACACTTCATTCAGCAAATCTCCCACTGTCACGCGAGTATTAGGGCCGCCAAATCCTGTATCAAAGTCTAATCCTTGCAAACGGGTTAAAGTCTGCAATAACTCAATTTGTTCATAAAGATTTTCTGAGCCCCGCAGCGAAGAAAGCAATAATCCCAAATTGGTTTCACACTCCATTTGAAATTCTTGGGTATGTTCTAAGCGCCCACTCTTTCCAGGATGATAAGCCAAGTAACAGCAATGGGGTGCAGCATCGTGCATTGCTGACTGATAAAACTCTGCATCTTGCAGAAAATCAATTCTTTGAATAGCACCTGTCAGCATTAATTGATTCAGTCTGCCTAGTTTGACACGTACACCATTGCAAACACCATCTTTGAGTTCTTGCATTAATTCTAATAATGCTTCCGCACCAATTTCTAACATGGTGTGAGTCAACATTAAAGTTAAAATTGGACGACCTAAATCACTCCAATATTTTTGAATATAAGCAAGTTCGCTTCTGATTTGATCAACTAAGAAATGGTAATCAAGGGTTAAATAAAACTGTTGAGCATCTAAAAATGACGGCAAAAATACTACGGTTTCACCACATATACGAAAAATGCGCGATGTGTTTAAACTCCGCAATCTTCTGGCTGGTCTTCCTGTTAAACCTAGTTTATCGTTGCGGCCGATTTGGGTGTAAATAGTTGATAGTTCTTCAGCTTTTCTAACTTGAATTGGTTCTATTTGCTTGGGGGTTTGAGTTTCAATGCCATGCACTTCTAGTTTTGCTTGTAAGTCATCATCTTCGGCTAATAAAGCAATTTGGACAAGAGCTTCCCGGCTTTTACCAATAGTTAAATATCTCCCTAATGGGTCAATATCCCCAACCGCCAGTAAACCTTCACTTAACATTAACCCCAGAAAATATAAACTTTGCGCCCAGACTAAGGGGATGTTTTCATTGGGTAAACGCTTTTGACTTTGGGGCGTGATTTTTTCGGCTTCGATGTTTTCCGCAGGCACATAATATAGTTCTGGTAATAAATGATAACCGTCCCGTTCTACTAATAATGATTCCAGAAGTTCTTGATATTCTTGGACTTGCTTTTGATCATTACGAAATAGGCCATCAAGTAATAAATAAGTGAAAAATAATGGCCATTCGCATTCAATATCTTCAAATTGCTTTAGTTCCCAAGGTTCGTAGTGTAGACGCTGGTTATCTTCTAAAACAGTTTGATGTCCGTCACGTAAAAAGCGTTTACAGCCGTATTTACCTTGGAGTTTGTTGATGATATCGTTAAAAGTGCGATCGCGCAGATTAATATCCTCCACCGCAAACGCCGGATAGCTAATAATACTCAACAGCGCCGCATCAATTTCTTTAGAAGCCGATTCTCGCGGTAATAACGATTCTAAAGTACTGCGGGCGCGGGCAATTTCATCAGGTAGCACATGAATTACCGATGCTTGACTTCCCCGCAACCCAAATAAATCGAGTTCATTAATCGCCTCTAGTGCAGCTTTCGCCATTCCCACAGAACTAGCGTTTAACTCTGCACTACCATGATTGATTTTATTTCCCCGTTCCCAAATACCATAATCTGGTGTGCGGTAAGCGCGACCTATATAGTAAACCAAGTTCTGTACAAAGTTTACTTCATCAATCGTATAAATAATCTGCAATCCCGAAGCTGTCATTTGCGCCAGCATCAATATAAATATAGATGTGGCATCCAGTTGCAAATGTCCCCATTCATCATCACCTACTACAATATCGCCAGTCGCAGTATTGTATTTAGCGTGTAAACCATCCAAAGGTGACTGGGTATGTTTAAAGCGTTCGACTTTATGCGCCTGTCGCATCATTGCAAACAGCAACCCACGCATTAGCTTAATCACGCTGTGTTCTAATTCGTAAGTGTGTCCTTTGTCTTCATCAACTTTGCGATACGCCAGCGCCAAACCCCAAACCGCTAAAATGCTGTAAACATTGTCTCTCACCCAAGCATCTGTATAATCACCGTGAGCCGTAATGGCTGTACTCGCAGGTAGCAAACCAGTAATCGGATTTTGCCGCACTAAGATAATTGTCTTGATTTGCTGGTAGTAATGCTCTAGTCGAGTTTGTAATTCGGTAGCTGTTTTCATACTCATTAAGGGATGCTTGCAGAATTCCAACCTATAGTTGTGAAGAGAAGGGTTTTGTAATGGACGCGGGGATTTACAGCCAAGAGTAGCAGAGACTACTTATTATCTCGCGTTAGTAGCCATTTAGTTACACAGTTGTGAATGAATTCTCACTGAATCAAAATGTTTTTCACTGGTAAGGCATCTGGTGAAAATGAAGGGAAAGACTTAAAATCTTAGGTTCTAGAAAGAAATTGTGGTAAGACAGAATCAAGTTTTGCCGATTTACACTGTTTACACGACAATTTTATTATACTGCGATCGCAACTCGATGTTGTAAGTAAGTCGATATGAATCGCCAGTCTTATTCCAACTACCACCATTTAAGCCCCTCTATTTACTCCCATTCTAGATATTTACATTTTTCATCCTCCACAAACTTACGCAAACTCTGTAAGGTTTTGAGTTTATAGGTGGTGTTTATGTATTCTTCCTTCGACGGTGAATTACCCAACGTATTCAGCACATCATCACTTTCTTGAACAATTGCGTCTCGCAAGAAGTCACTAAACTTTCTCCGGTTTCCACCCTCAAGAACAATGGCAGAAACTTTCACAGTTTCTCCGTCAGGTTTCATCTCTATTTCTTGAGATTTAGCAATGTTGGCAAAGCCTGATTTTTGCAGCCATTCGTAAAAATCGTCTGAAACATCCACTGTATCAATTGTTTCTTTGGCTTGTGAGTAGAATGTGACATCTAGCATTAGCCTTCCTCCTAAGCTTCAGATTCCAAAAATAATGTCTCAGGGACATTCTCTGCGTATGCTAAATTATGCTCATCAAAAAGTTTCTTTGCTGGCTTCGTAATTATCCCTGTGGTTAATACAGCAGATACACATCCCTTATTAATAATCTTTTGTGCTAAAGCCGAATCGATCTGTTTACGAGTTTTAATTTCAATGTATGGCATTTAGATGTCCTAAGATTTATTGTACTCAGCGTTAATCTGGCGAACAATTTTCTTCACTCTTGGTTCATCCTCAGTGTTGTAATAAAGAATATCGCCTCTAGAATCATTTCCCCTTGTTCTCTCACAACGAATACCCTCTGCTTGTAACCTGTTGATAACCCAGGTGATGAAATCTCGATGGGCTTCCAGTCTATTAATTTGTCTGTCCTCATCCGTTTCCCAGTCTCTGTTTGCCATTTGCCAATTCTCTGTAAGTTCTAGTTAAATGCTTGTCAGTTAAAAAAACTTCTTCAAAACCCTGGCATCATTGATCTGTCAATTGAACTTTCGACTTTCATAAATTATGTAAACCAAATTACGGTATAAGAAAATACCATTTATCTAGTAATATTAAATTTAGTACGCCTTGAACTTTATGCCGATGGTTCACCCAAAAAAGTGAGTGTTTCAGGCAAAGTCACAAAAAAAATTTTATTTTCTGCCGAATTACTGACTATCACCTACAAATAACTCTTCCTACTTAAGTAGTACATAGAAGTGGATTTCTCGTCCAGATGCCTAAGATAGCGATGGAATCGGGACTTTTAGTTATGGCTGAATTTTGTAAATCAATGTGTAATGTGAACATACCTTTGCGGAGACAAAAAGTCTTTTCTATTACTGATTCGGTACTACTGTGGGCGCAAAATTTTGGTTGCTACATGGTCTTCGGTAGAACTCCAAGGGTCGGAGTGCGATTAAGAGTGATATCATAGAAGTCGTCACTGAAGACATCAAAATAATCATCACTACATGAAAGCCGAATCCGTTCGCACTACACTGGCAATACCACGAGAACTTTTAGAAGCAACTGACAAGGCAGTTTTAGAAGGCAAAGCAAGAAGTCGTAATGATTTTATGGTGCAAGCGTTACGTCGAGAATTAGCAGCACAAAAACGAGCCGCAATTGACGCTGCTTTAACAGAAATGGCCTGCGATCCTGACTATCAAGCAGAAGTACTCAAACTAGAGTCTGAGTTTGCTGCTGCTCAGTGGGAGGCTTTTCTGTTAGAGGAATCCTTGTAATGAGAAGGGGTGAGGTCTATGATGCTCGCCTAGAATCAACTGAAGGTTCAGAGCAAGGAGGGACTCGCCCAGTAATTATTGTCAGTCGTGATGCAATTAATTCGTCGAGTCCAGTTGTTTTAGCCGTTCCCTGCACTACGTATCAATCAGGTAAGCGAGTTTATCCAACCCAGGTGTTAATTTTAGCACCCGATGGCGGACTCAAGCGAGATTCGATCGCAATGGCAGATCAAGTGCGGGTACTATCTAAAACCCGCTTTTTGCGTTTAAGAGGCGCAGTTTCGCATTCGGTAATGGCTCATTTATCTCAGGCTTTGTTGATAGCCTTAGATTTACCTATCCCAGAAGAAGAATAATAAAGAGTAGGTTGGGTGGAGGCGCACAAAAGATATTGGTAACAACAAGGTAAATCTATGATTGCGCCGTCACCCAACTGTTGTAAAAATACTTAAAATGTGCTGTGTTGGGTTACACTGCGTTTCACTCAACCTACAGAAATAGCTTGATCCTCCTGCCTTCTGCCTCCTATGATAGCTCTACCCTGAGTCTTCAAACAAACACTAATGAGTCGATGTAAATATTTTGACTTTGTGAAGTTTGCCAGCAAACCTCTACATTTGCTTGACACAAATTTTAGCAATAGTACAATCGACACTAGTTAACGAAAAATCAGGGTAATCAATAGTGTACCTGTACTGAATATCACAAACTTAGTACGTGGTTACTGAAAATTGATTCAGATCGCACTATTCCAAGTTAGGATGATCAGTTAGCGATGCCTTGATTTGGCAATCGATATTGAGTTGTTGAAATTTTATGGACAAAAGTCCACAAGACGGCAGTACGAACCTCCTCTAAGCTAGTGAGCGTGTCTCTCGGCGCGGGGGAGGCACATAGGAGGTATTCATGCTTACACAGGACATTCGTGATTCACTGTTCAATGTCTCTGATTTAAATCAGTTGAAATGCGACTTAAATGGGTTACAACCCGTAGATGTCGGTGAATATATTACAAAATTACCAGAAGAACAGAGGGCGATCGCTTTTCGGCTGTTAAATAAAGCCCAGGCAATTGACGTGTTTGAATATCTACCCACAGAAGTGCAGGAAGAACTAATTAACTCTCTGCATAATGTCCAGGTAGCGCAAATTATGGAGGCGATGAGTCCTGATGAACGGGCAGAATTATTTGATGAATTGCCGGCTGGGGTAGTTAAACGCCTAATACAACAACTCAGTCCCGAACAAAGACAAGCAACCGCTACAATTCTGGGTTATCCCGAAGGTACAGCAGGCCGGGTAATGACTACAGAATATGTGCGTTTGCAAGAAGGTTTAACTGTTGGTGAAGCCTTAAGCAAAATTCGCCGTCAAGACGAAGATAAGGAAACAATTTACTACGCCTACGTTACAGACAATAACCGCAAACTTGTCAGAGTCGTTTCGTTGCGTCAGTTATTGTTTACTTTTCCTGATGTTTATATTCGTGATATATCTAGCGATCGCGTCATCAAAGTTAAAACCGAAACGCCGCAAGAAGAAGTCGCCCAAATCATGAAGCGTTACGACTTAATCGCTATCCCAGTAGTTGACAGGGAAGATCGGTTAGTCGGCATCATCACCATTGATGATGTGATTGATATTTTAGAAGAAGAAGCCACCGAAGACATCCAAAAATTAGCCGGGGTGAGTGGTGATGAAGAAGCTTTATCTGCGCCCTTAGTTACCATTCGTAAGCGCCTACCGTGGTTATTGGCAATTATGGGATTATACATTGGTGCGGCAAGTGCGATCGCTCCTTTCCAATCAGTAATCGCGGCTGTACCAGTCTTAGCTGTCATTATGCCAATTTTCTCCAACACAGGCGGGACTGTGGGTATTCAAGCCTTAACTGTGACAATTAGAGGCTTGGGTGTCGGCGAAGTCACACCCAGAGATACTTTCAAAATTCTCCGTAAAGAAGTGCTGGCAGGTTTAGGCACAGCAGTCGTTTTAGCTATCACCATGATGGCACTATCAATGATTTGGGCGAAACCTCAAGAACGCTGGGTTGGTGTGGTTGCAGGTACAGTCATGGCGACTAATACACTAGTGGCTGTGACTCTCGGTACTCTTTTACCAATGGGTTTAAAACGCCTGAAGCTTGACCCTGCATTAGTGAGTGGGCCGTTAGTTACAACTATGCTAGATACTATCGGCTTTTTAACTTTCCTGACGTTAATTTCTGTAGCTTTGCATGTTTTTCACTTACCCCAGTGATCGAACACATCTTAACTTAATGTAAAGTTTAATTTCATCACCCAAGAAGTTTGGTATGATATTTTATCGTTAGGACTTAAGTAAACAGCTTTTTCAACTCTATTCCCTCCGTTGCCTCTGTGTCTTTGATCAAACCCCAGTTATTGGGTATTCCTGTAGAGTAAGCGAAGCCTCTAGCGCATCTAAGGTTTTCGCACTCTGCATATAAGTCCTGATTGTAAATATATTGATGACTCTGGCATCTATCGTTTTGGGGTAAATAGCAAATATTGAACACCCCAAATTTGCTACATCAATAGTATTAACGCAAACATTCAAGTTTAAATCTCTCAACAGTGTGAGAACATCGCCGTCTCATACAACAGAGATTTGATTGAGAATATATGCAGCTTGGTTTTAAATCTCTATCTTTACAAGCGCAATCTAGAAAAGATTGAACTTCTTCACTACTAGCTTTTCCTCAAATTACTTCTTGAGAATCCTTCCTAATATTAACTATTACTAAATATTTAGTAGTGAAATTTTGTTAAATCTATTTACTAATAGAAAGTTATGTGCTGTTGAGCAAATTAATTCTAGATCAGCAAAATGTATCAAATTTGATAATACATAATATTGATGACAAGTCAACCTGAAGATATACAAAGTTTAAATATTGAAACTGAGTATATGAGCTTTATTGTGTGCTTATATTGCTTGAAGAAATTGACCAACAATGAGGGATAAAGTGTCTTTATCTCTGTTATGTTATGTACTGAGGTAATTCATTTAATTTTGATAAAACTATTGTCTGGCAGGTCATATAGTTGGCCCAATGAAGTTATATAAAGGCAAGACATATTAGCTCAGAGCCTTGATTTTGAAGCATCATAGCCTAATGCCCAGAGTAAATATCAAGCACATACGCATTTACTCTGTAGCTGCATAACTCTTTCTTAATGATGCTTTCTTTAAACTTTTTTTTAACTTCATGATGAAAATAACTGAATTTTAAAGATTACATAAACTAGGCTTTAGCGTCGCATTAACTTCATAGTGTCTTGATTTATTTGAGACAGTTTATGTAGAAATATTTAACAGTATATACTTAATAAAAATTTCCTTTTAGTTTGAAGTTGTAGTAATATACAGTGTAATTAGTTACTCAACTATTTGCGAACTTAAGTTCTAAAGTATTGGGATCAATACTTTGCTTGATTTCTTCGTACTTGGTGACGAAAAAGTTACAGTTCCTCTGCGGAATCTGTAGCTCTGGAATTGTATTACTCCTAATGCGAAATAGATAGCCTTGAGTTTGTATTACTCAAATATTAAATAAGCTTGGAACTTAGTTAATGCGAAAACAACGAAGATTCCTTTTATTAATAGTGGGTTTATCGTTAGGTCTGTCGGTACTGATAGGCTATATCAACCCACAAAAAGTCTTTGGTCAGATTGCTCTGCCCGATGATGCAACTTTAATTGCACGGCGCAGACAAGAAGTTGCATCAAACTTCGTAGTTCAACCTCCTACTCGTACTCTGCGTCCAGTAGAACGTGTACGTCGTGATACCTTTGGCGATGTAGGGCTTGACCCAGTAGATACTTTGGAAGAGTTGGATAGATTGGTTTATCCGTCCATCCCAACATCAATTCGGGAAAGAATTGTAGAAGGTTCTACCTTCTTTACTACTCCCAACCGAGTTGAGGATGGTTTTGGTTCAACCTCTATGCAAACTCGATGTGCGGGTTGTCACTTAAATAACGTTGAAGCAGTACCTGGCGAAGGATTACTGACTGGTACTTCTAACGTTAGTAGAGCTGGCAGAACAACTCCCACTCGGTTCAG
Source organism: Aulosira sp. FACHB-615 (assembly GCF_014698045.1). GTDB lineage: Bacteria > Cyanobacteriota > Cyanobacteriia > Cyanobacteriales > Nostocaceae > Nostoc_B. The sequence continues at coordinate 550,678 of NZ_JACJSE010000003.1, read as the reverse complement.
TATCGTATCAGGTAATACCCAAACAGGTGGTAGAGCGCCTGGAAGCCGTTTAGATCCGGTTGAGCCTGATGGTTCTGTTGACTTAAGTCGTCTAAGTCTAGCCTCTAGTGGCGAGTTAGATGCAGTCAACAACACAGGAAGAACCGCAGCCTTTACGGTATTTGGTGACTATTCCGCATCAGCGAACGTTTTCGACCCCCTGAATGGAAATATCAACCGTGTAACAGGGTTTGGTCAGAACTATAGTGGTTTCTTGCAACACGTCCGCCCAGCAACGGAACAACTAAGAGCAAGATTTGGGATAGATTGCTTCCCAGATGCTATTCCTAGTGTTTCGGAAGATAGAAACCTCGCTAACTTCAACCGGACTACACAACAAAGTGCAAGTGGCTTTAGACGTGCTATTAGTGAGTTCGCAGGGCCTCCATATATTGGTCGTGGGTTGATAGAAGCGATTCCCAACGTAGATATTACAGCCGCTTCTGACCCCACCGATGCCAGAGGAGACAGATCCTCACTGAAAACCGCTTTATTCCAATGTACCGGTGATTGCGTTACAGGTCAGGTCAATACAATTCCTAGCAATATACCTGCGGCACAACAGCAACAAAGACAAAACGAACTTCTCGCTACAGGGGTAGGTCGTTTTGGTCTACGGGCGAATGGTTCCGAGATGTTGCAGTTTATTTTGGGTGGTATGTTCGGTAGTTTGAGCATGACTAACGTGTTCTCTCCTCTAGAACAAGTTATTGCTGACCCAGCTATTGCTCCTTACAATCGCAACTGTCGAAATGAAGTAGCTGATGGGCCTGCACCTGATCAGTTTGAGCTATCTGTTGCCACACCATTTAACGAACGTAACTTTATCCGTTCAACAGCTCCCCCAGAATTTGGTAGAGACTTGTTGGCTGTCCTGAGAGCTAAAGATCCTTCTAGACCTTTACCTGGTAACAATCCAGCTGCTAGAGTCCAAAGAGGGGCGCAATTGTTTGGTATCGACTTAGTTGCCTTTGCTAACCGGACGATTCCCGGTAAGATGCCTAGAAGCGGCAGCGATGGTTTAGATCCGAATGCGATTAACCAGAGCGATCGCATGGTTGGTTGCGTTAACTGCCACACTCCCATTCAAAGAACTGGTTTATCTCCTGCTAATGGCGACCCATCCTTGGGGCCAGATGCCCAAGCACTTGTGGATGCTCTCAGCTACCGTTGGGCTCCTCTATTCTCTGATATCAACATCCACAGAGGCCCAGTCATTGACGCTGAAAGATTCTCCCCAATTCCACGCGATCCATTCCTGGTTAGCCGTGCTGAGGCTTTTGGTCAAACATCTGGTGGTAACGTTGCTACCTTCATGACCTATGATTTGATGCGGAACTTTGCTAGTGATTCCTTCACTAACCAACAAGGTTCTGCTCTTGGTGATCAGTTCCGTACACCTCCTCTGGCTGGTATTGGTAGAGTTGGCCCTCCATTCATGCACGATGCGCGTATCTTCTTGAGCGCACTTAACCGTGACACTACACCTGCGGGTACTGTAACAACCAACAGAGACGTGACTAATGAACCTTTGGTTGTTCGCAACGTAGACGAAGCACTGCTGGCTGCAATTGAATTACATGATTTACCTGCACCTGATGATGCTAGGACTTCTACTCTGCCAGGTGGCGGATGTCCTGTACCTCCAAATGTAGGTGGTAAATACTCTAACCAAATTAGTTATGATGGCAGTCTGACCAGCAGTGACAAGATTGTGATTGACTACGGTGCAAGACCTCAAGATGTCATTTGCCCACCATATAACAGTGCGCTTTCCAACACTCACCGAAGTGAAGCACGAGAAGTTATGGCTCGCTTCCGTTCTCTCACACGCGATGATCAAAGAGCAATTATCGCTTTCTTGAGACAGTTGTAAGACCTCTTTGTTTGATCTGACATTGAGTGTTTGAAGATTGAATTACAGGGACGTTTTCAAAACGTCCCTTCTTTTTTGTCTTTAACGGGTTGCAAGTATTAAAATCCCCGGCTTTTTGAAAAGTCGGGGATGTGTGAGCTTTGATAATTGGTTTACTGGACTACTAGTACAACAAGGCAAAAGTAAAAGGTCAAAAATAAAAAGAAAGAATATTCATAACACAAGCTTTCTAGCAATTTCTTATGGTCGGTTTATTTACGCCGAACTGTACTAGTCTTTCCCAGTAGAATTAGTTAGACTTTTTGAGGAGTTTTCTTTAGATAATCAATTTGCTCTTTAGATAGAGTTGTTCTAATTAACTTACCTTCAAATCGATTAAATTCTGCAATGATTTTTTCGGTATCGGCATAGTTAATCAAAACAAATATAGCCGATGAATTAGGGGTTAAAGCTGCTTCAACTTCGGTTAAAAAACTACTGTTAAACACACTTTCTTTAATGGTAAGAGAGCGATGAAAAAAAGTTGCGCTAATGATCCCACCCCAAAGCTCATTACTCAGATCACCAGGTTTAACTAAATCATGATAGGGTTTAACCCTGATCCTACCCTGTGCATTTTTTGTAATGACAACTGCATCTTCTAAATCAGCTAAATGCTCTTGTTCCAGTTTTAGTAGTTCTAGAAGCATTTCATCTGCTTTATATTTATCATTAAAGCTGATTACCGCTAATTCACTCATACTATTTCTACGATAATTTTTTATACTTCTTAGCTGTATCCACTTTTACCCTAGAAATTACTTGTTGTTAAGGTGTGTAGGATACAAAACCGAAATATTTATGACGGTAATGGAGTGAATGAGTCAGTAACCAACTGTGAAAATTTGAACTCTGCAAGCGCGAATTTTTTATGTAGATGCGGCTGATAACTGTCCATTCACCATACTAAAATGTTTCCACCCAAGGACGTAATTCTACTTCCCACGTCCAAGCACTGCGGGGTTGACGGAGAATGTTAAGGTAAGTTTGAGCGATCGCATCAGGATCTAGTAAACTATCTGGTTTATCGGGGGCTTCTTGTCGTATGTCTGAACGAATCCCACCATCAATAATAAAGTGTGCTATGTGAATATTCTGCGGTGCGAGTTCCCGCGCAATACTTTGAACTAAACCCCGCAAAGCAAATTTCCCCATCGCAAAGGGCGCAGAACGTGGATAACCTTTGACACTAGCCGACGCACCTGTAAAGAAAATTGCCCCTTCGCCTAATTTCAACATTCTTTTAGCGGCGGCTTGTGCTACCAAAAAGCCACCATAAGCAGTAATATCCAGAGATTTTGCCACCTCGCTAGGGTCAAGGTCAATTAACTTACCTGTAACTCGGAAACTTGGATTGTAAACTACAACGGTTGGCGCTCCTAACTTTTGTTCTACATTGTTGAACAGTTGGTTGACGTCGTTTGGTTGAGAAGCATCACAGGCAAAACTAACCGCGCCAATCTCTTGAGACAATGTACTCAGCTTATCAATTTGTCTTGCAGCTAACCCAACCTTCATCCCTTCAGCAGCGAACAAACGCGCTAAGGATGCACTCAGTCCATTACCAGCACCAACAATTAATGCAGTGGTTGTCATTGAGTTTATTTCTCCAATTCAGATTGCAAGTTTAATTTACTAGTGTTTATCTCGCTAATTCAGCTAATTTCGGCATCATTTCATGCTTTTCTGTAAGCCCAGGTTTCAAACTTTGCTGGAGAAGATAAAATTTTGTCTAATGAACCATAATGATTGAGACAAAATTCTTTAAATTCGTTGATAGCTAAATGATATTGATTATCTGCTAACCCCCAACATAAACCGTAGGCTCGTGATTGAAAAAAGCTGATTAAATCATCAATTGTGTTGCTGACTAACCATTCTTTAGCTACTAAATAATTGGAAATATAACCTTTTTGATGTAAATATCCTTCTACATCTATTGCATGTATTGGTTGAGAAATCGGCTTTGATGCTTCATATTTAGATAGAATGCTGCGGAAATAGCCTTCAAATTCTCTTCTAGCTGGTGGAGTAATCCATTGACAATTGAGATAAAAACCTCCTGGCTTCAGCACTCGCTCAATTTCATCTAAAAATGCTCTCCAATCAGCAACCGTGTGGAGCATATGAACAGTTAATACAACATCAAAACTGTGATCTGAAAATGGTAATTGTGACGCATCAGCTTGAATCAACCGCAAATTTTCAGGAGTACCATTTAATTTTTGACGACACTGATTGAGCATTTCTACTGAGATATCAATTCCTGTTACAGAATAGCCTCGTTTGACGAGAGGAATAATATTTAATCCTGTGCCGACACCAGGTTCTAAAAAAGATGTCTCAGGTGTGGCACAAACAAGTTGAAGAATAAAGTCCGCTACTTCTTCTGCTATTGTTTCTGATAACCAACGTGTTTGGTCATAGATTGGTGCAATATTGTCGTAATAATTGAACTTTTTCATCTTTCAACTTCTCCTTGCTCTTTCGCAAGTCTAATGATGAGTCTTTGGCTGCACAAGAGATGATTACACCCCATGTTGTTTAAACCATGCTTGGAGTTTTTGCCAGCCTTCTTTGGCTTCTTGCTCGCGGTAAGATGGGCGATAATCTGCAAAAAAGGCGTGGGGTGCATCTGGATAAACGATAATTTCTGATTTGCTGCTACTGGATTTGAGGCGATCGCGCATTTGTTCTACTGTATCTACAGGTATGCCTGTATCTTTACCGCCGTATAATCCCAAGACAGGGACTTTTAATGTGGAAGCAATATCAACGGGATGTTTGGGTGTGAGTTCTGTAGAGTTACCCACAAGTCTGCCATACCATGCTACACCTGCTTTGACTTGGGGATTATGTGCAGCATAGAGCCAAGTAATTCTTCCACCCCAGCAAAAGCCTGTAATTCCAATTCTCTTGGTATTTCCCTTGGCTGATTTTGCTGCCCAGTTGACTGTTGCATCTAGGTCAGATAGTACCTGTGCATCAGGAACTTTGCTAACAATCGGACGGATTTCGTCTATGTTGCTTAATTTTGACACATCACCTTGACGCACAAATAATTCTGGTGCGATCGCTAAATACCCCAACTTGGCAAAGCGACGACAAACATCTTGAATATGCTCATGGACACCAAAAATTTCTTGAATTACCAAAACCACTGGGAAATTCCTGCCAGTTGCAGGTACGGCTCTATAAGCAGGAATTTCGCCATCTTTAACCGGAATTTTCACTGCACCCGCCGTTAAGCCCTTGCTATCGGTGGTAATTACTTTAGCAAATACAGGCTGTACTGCTAAAACAAAGCCTGTTGTCAGGGTGGCTGTGGTGATAAATTGGCGACGTGATATTTCTTTCATTGTCTTGATATTTGGTCTTGGTCTGATGTTTTGTGGTGTAAAGTGACCTAACAGACTGGTGATAGTTAGATTTACTAACAATCATTATTACTAAGTATTACATATCTAGCCGTTCTAGTAGTCTGCCAAGACAACTTTGCATGGTGGATAGCAGAGGGGCAGAGGGGCAGGGGAGAAAGTACCTTCATTCCCCCCTGCTCCCCTGCTCCTCTGCTCCCTTGCTGCGTCTACACAGCAATTCTGGGTTGGTACACTACTAGTTCTATTTGTATAGATGAACAAAAGAGACTTGCGGAAAGTAGTGTTGTATTTTCCCAAAGGATATGTAATACTCTTGGTATTCTACGGTAATTCTATAGGTTTATCGTACTTTAAGGTTGAGTAGACTTTTGTTTGCTTAGACTTTGAGGTGCATTCAAACTACCATACAAGGAAAAATTCATGAGTAACCTACAACTTTACTTCGCCAAAGCCTCTACCTTCTCTCAAAGAACCCGCGTGGTTCTGCTAGAAAAGAAAATTGACTTTACCCCAGTTGAAATTGACTTACAGAACAAGCCATCAGATTTCACGCAGGTTTCGCGCTATGGTAAAGTACCAGCAATTAAGCATGGGGATGTAGAACTTTATGAATCTGCGGTAATTAATGAATATCTAGAAGAAGTCTTTCCAGAGCCAGCTTTGTTACCTCATGATCCTACAACAAAAGCGATCGCGCGGATTTGGATTGACTACGCCAATAGTCGTTTTGTCCCCGCGTTTAACAAATTCTTGCGTGGTAAAGATGCTCAAGAACAAGAACAAGGGCGGCAAGAATTTATCGAGGCACTTTTGTATATTGAACAAGAAGGATTAGGTAAGCTATCTGGTAACGGCCCTTATTGGTTGGGTGAACAGTTTAGTTTAGTTGATATCAGCTTTTATCCTTGGTTTGAGCGTTTACCCGTCCTCGAACACTTCCGTAAGTTCACCTTACCAGCAGAAACACCCCGTTTGCTGCAATGGTGGAATGCAGTAGAAAGTCGTGAGTCTATTCAAGCAGTAGCAAATCCTGTGAATTTCTATTTAGAAAGATTCGCTAAAGTTCTTGGTGAACCTAATGGTGTTGCAGTTGCTCAAAAGTAATATTTAGCTTTTTTCACCTACTCTCACTTTTCATAATTCTGAGTAAGTGATTAAATTTGCGGTTCGGTGATTTGGGAAGTAGAAATTTCTGCTTCCCATTTTTATTAAGCCTTTGGGGGCGAGAACAGGGAAAAAACTAGCCCCGAAGCAAGGTTTAAAACCAAGTAAAATCTCCACTGTTCCCTGTTCCCTTTGATCAGCTTAATACAGAGAAGCCAAAACCTGATCAACTGCGGCGCGGAATGCGGTGGCTGCACCAGCACTCATATCACGCGGCGCACAGACGCGATTTCTGACGTAGGCAAGAGCGATCGCGCCAACTGCTGATACTGTTGTTTCTATACTATTTTTGCCACCAGTCCGACCTCCTGGTAAGGGGGCGCTATCACCATGAATCAGGTATTCTGCCAACAGTCTTAAATGCAAATCCACCGCTTCTTTAACTGTGGTAATATCACCATCTATAGCCAATGCTTGCACACCAGAATTTTTGATAATATCTGCGATCGCAACTTCATGGTTATCGCTGAGTCTTTCTGCTGCTTCGGCGCGATATTGAATAGCATTACTATCTGCTGTATTTAAAGGTAAGGCGTTTCCTGTTGGTTCAATACCAAACCTCCGGCGCAGCAGTAAATTATTGGTGGTGTCGTCTGATTTGACGCGATGATAAGCAGGACGTTCATTCAACGCTGCAAACCAAGCATTAATCCGTGGGAAGCGGGGATTTCCTTTGATTTGATAGCCCCGATACACAGGTAAATTCGCCGCCAGTCTATCTAAATGGGGGCTATACATAATATCAACTAAGCTAAAGGTTGATAAAAAGTAGGGGCCTGGATATTTGCCTAAAGTTTGCTCAAGCTCATCTAGACTGGTTTCAAAGGTAGCTTGTAAGTTAGCTAACTCATCCGCATCTGTCGGAGTTTCCCGCAAGAATTTATAAGCAAGATTACGAAAACCATTAGTTTCTGCATCTTCTACCCACTGTCTAGCTACAGCATTTTCTTCTGGGTCTTCAGGAAGTAGTGACGGACTAGGAAATCTCGCTTCTAAAGCTAAGAGAATATCTTTAGATTCGTAGACTAACTCACCCTCGATTTTGGCGGCTGGGACAAGGGTTGTGGGAACTAAATCCGTATACCATTTGGGTTTATTGCTTAAGTCAATAAACTCTGTTTCAAAGGGAATTTGTTTTTCTTCTAAAGCAAACCACACTCTTTCACAAAAAGGACACCAAGAGTTTGTATCGCGGTAAAGCAATACGGGTGGTGTGGTGTCTGGCGGTAGTTTATGCAGACTGCTAGGAATAGGTGCAGTAGATGGAGACTGTCCTGGTCGGCGTACCCGCCGCGCTGGGGTGTGTTTTTGAGCAATTTCCGATAACTGTTCCCAGGTAGATGCTGTAGTTGGAGTGGTCATATTTTTGTAATTTCTAATAATGTTGCAGAATTGATTACCATCCCTGTTGTGTGGGACGGATGAGAATTTCATTGACATTCACCCGTGGCGGTTGAGTGACTGCATAGACAATGGCTGCGGCTATATCTTCGCTTTCTAGTGGGGTGACGGTTTTACGTCGTTCTTCACTACGTTGCTTGGCGATGGGGTCGTCAATCAAGTCGTTGATTTCTGTATCCACTAAACCGGGTTCGATGATCGTGACGCGGATGTTATGTTGGTAAACTTCTTGACGTAATGCTTCCGAAAAACCATTGACACCCCATTTTGTGGCGTTGTAGATCCCAATCCCGGCTCTAGCTGTACGACCCGCTACTGAAGAGATGTTAACGATATGTCCAGAATTTTGGGCTTTCAAAATTGGCAAAACAGAGTGTGTTGCATACAGCACACCTAAAACGTTGATATCAATCATCCGTCGCCAATTTGCGGTGTTACCACCATCAATCTCGCCAATAACGGCAATCCCGGCATTGTTGACTAAAATATCAACTCTTCCCCAGGCAGCGATCGCTTTATCTACCAAATTTTTGACTTGGGTTTCATCGGTAACATCTGTAACTATCGGTAATGCTTTGCCGCCATTTTCAGTAATCTTTTGCGCTACTGCATCTAGTCGGTCAGAACGCCTGGCTGCAATTACTACTTGCGCTCCCTCTGCGGCTAAGGCGATCGCAGTTGCTTCACCTATCCCCGCAGAAGCTCCAGTAACAATTGCTACTTTTCCTTCTAATTTACCTGCCATATATTTATCCCAATTAACAGTTCACGGCTACATTGCTCATCAATAAATTGTTGCCTTGTCTTGCTAATAGCTTGATTTTTAGAACAGTCTATGAGAGATTATTTAAATAATATACGGTTTGTCTATCGATTTAACGCCTTTTATAAAAAATAAATTATCAAAGTTATTTTCTATAAATAGATAAGCTGTATTTATTAAATGTTTTATCGGCTTTTGATAAAACTCATCTACCAAAAAGCAGACTTTAAGTTTGCTTGCTAATTTTGGCGATATCAAGGATAAATTAATGATTTATATAAATTTAGAAAGAGAATTATTAGATGAAGAATTATGGTCTATACGACCAGCTTTAAAATTACCGATTAAAGTTCAGTTGCTAATTGCAAAAGAGCAAATTAAACAAGATATTTGGGATGTGTCGAAAAAGCCCTAAATTAAGAGTTGATATGTAGTCTGAGTAACTTGACAAGTCAAGGATTAAGCCCTAAATTTTTAAGTGTTACATAGCGGTTCTCGGTTGGATGAGGTACATTTCAACCCCACCCCCAACCCCTCCCCGCAAGCGGGGAGGGGAGCGTTTGCGTAAGCAAATGCGGGGTGGGGTTCCTACTGTATTACAAGCAAGTAAGAGCCGCTATATAAAGCACTGTAACCGCAAATACACCAGGGAATAATCCAATGCCGAGGAATTTCAAAACTCACTTGATGCAGTTGCGCTGGCCAATTATGATCAGCACAGCATTATTAATGCCTTTAAGTTTTAATACACCAGCAATATCTCAATCAACTGTAAAGATAGCACAAAGACCAGCAGCTAACGATTTACAACAATTAGTAGTTAATCGCAAGTTGTGGAATCAGCAAAATATCCGCAATTATCGCTATACACTATCAAGGAGTTGTTTTTGTGCGCCTGCTGCCAGAGGGCCAGTAATTATTACTGTTAGAAATGGGATTACAGCATCCATCACCACAACTACAGGTGAACCGATTAGTAACCCAGAATTTTTTGAAAGATACAAAACAATTCCCAAACTGTTTAATGTGATTGCAGATGCGATCGCCCGTCGAGCAGATAATGTTGATGTAACATACAACAGTCGGCGTGGTTATCCCACCCAAATTAGCATCGACTACAGCTTTCAAACAGCTGACGAGGAATTGTTCTTGACAATTGAGAATTTCCAAACACTCTAACCAAGTAGTTTGATGAGAAGATAGGAGCGATCGCTAACTTTCACTGCTAATTTATAAATCCTTTTTTTGCAGTTCCATTAATAGATAGGTGTTGAACTCGTAATAGCCTCTCACTGATGCAGAATAAGCATCACGTAGTTCTGCATTAGTGATTTTGGCGCGTAACTCTTCAATTATTTCAATAGCTGCTTGAATGTGTGTTTGGGCTGGTTGTAAATTACCCCGTCTGTATTCTAGGGAAGCCATGTTAGAGAGGGTGAGGATTTCCCCTTTTCTGTCCCCCACTGCACGACGTATAGATAAAGCTTGGTTGTAATATTTGAGGGCTTCTTCTTGTTCTCCTAATGATTTGTGGATACCGCCAATATTATGGAGGATAGTGGCTTCCCTTCTTTTCTCGCCTACTGCGCGGAGTATGGGTAAAGCTTGGTCAAAATATTTGAGAGCTTCTTGCGGTTCTCCCAATGAGGCGTAGACAAAGCCAATATCATTGAGGGTACGGGCTTCAATTCTTTTGTCTTTCACTGCAAGGCCTATGGATAAAGCTTGGTTGAGATATTTGATTGCTGCTTGCTTTTCTCCTAAAGCAGCGTAGACTAAGCTAATATTTTTCAGGGTACTGGCTTCCTGTTCTCTATCCCCGACTGCACGAAGTATTGGTAAAGCTTGGTTATAGTATTTGAGAGCTTGTTGCGGTTCTTCTAATGAGTTGTAGATAACACCAAGATAGTTGAGAGTTAGGGCTTCCACTTTTTTGTCCCCCACTGCACGGCTGATCAGTAAAGCTCGGTTGAAGTGTTTGAGTGCTTCTTCCCTTTCTCCTAATGAGAGGTAGACTTTGCCAATATTGTTGAGGGTGGCGGCTTCCCCTGCTCTATCCTCCACTGCGCGGAGTATTGGTAGAGCTTGGTTGAAATATTTGAGTACTTCTTGTGTTTCTCCCAAATCGTCGTAGACTAAGCCAAGTTGATTGAGAGTTTCGGCTTCCCGGCTTTGCTCATCAAGTTTTTGCCAAAGCTTCAGAGCTGCTTGGTATTTACCAATTGCTTGTCGCAGTGATTCTGCTGTCCCCTGTTGATAAAACTGCATTCCCTCTTGAAAAAGGCGTTTCGCAGTAGCGCGAGTGGTATCTTGTTGAGTGGTTTGCTGTTCTATCTGCAACCCTTGGTTTTTCGGTGTCGCCGCCACAACATCAGCAAACATTACCGCACTCAGCAATAAAGTTACACTGTAGCGGGTAAACTGTGCGAGAAACCACCAGCAAATTCCCTGATTATTTGCACTCCCCATGATTTTTCAGCCTCAATCAGTAATTATTAGACCTCTTGTATGAATGTTATAAAACACGAATTTTAAGTCTCGCGCATACCGCAAGCGGAACTCGCAGAGTAGGGGCAAAGATGAAAAAAATTACGATACTACAGCAAAATCTGTATACTGCCTCATCTGCGGTTCATGAAATGCCAGTACAATATCATCTTTAGGAACACCGGCACGAACTAAATCAGTTGCAATGCCTTCTTCAGTCCAATCTTCTTCAATCCAGAATTTGCCATCACGAATCCGCACATAGACTGTTATACCAGAAACACGTTCTCCATTTTGCCAACCCAGATTCATCCAAATATAATTATTCTGTGATTCATCCACAATCAAAAATCTCTCTATATCTGAGTTGGAATGGCGGTTACTAAATTCTACATACTCAGTTAAAATGCGCTTAATTAACTTAGGATACTCTATTAATTTATCCATTGCATAATCTCACATTGAGAGAACAAACGCTAATAACTTTCGCCAACAAATGACAAATGACAAATAACAAATGACCATTCATAACTGATTTCTGGCTTTAAGTTGTAGATATCTTTCAACCAACTGGTCAGTAATTTGATTTGCTGGTGCATCAAGTACCAAGACTCCTTTTTGCTTTAATTGAGCAAAGGCTACTTGACGTTGTGCTAATAAATCTAAAGCCACAGCACGACTATAAGCTGCTGTCACCTCTTGAGTAAATGTGTGCGCTAGATGATCAACTTGGGGATCTCGCAAAGTGACGCAGAAGGGTAAATAACGGGGCGCTAACCGAGAGAGTGCGGCTAATAATTCCGTAGAAGCGGTGACATCAACTAAATCGGTGATGACAACTACTAAGGCACGGCGAGTTTGCCGTTGTACTACATTGGTAACAGCCCCTAAATAATCAGATTCGAGTAAAACTGGCTGAATGGGAGTGAGATAATCGATTAATTTACCCAGATGAGATTGTCCGCGTTCTGGGGAAACCCATGTGTGCATTTGGCGGTCAAATACACCCACCCCGACGCGATCGCCCCGATGTAATCCGGCTAATGCTAATGATAAAGTAGCATTTAAACCCCAATCAAATCGCTGTAAGCCTTTGACTTGTGCTGTCATTAGCCGACCACGGTCTAATAAAATAATCAAGGTTTGTTCTTGTTCTGGTTCTAACACCCTGACCAAAGGTGGAGTATTCCCAGTAGTTCTCCTGGCGGTGGCTTTCCAATCAATAAAACGTAAATCATCACCAGTGTGATAGTTCCGCAGTTCTGCAAACTCTGTACCGATACCCATGCGGCGAGATTGGCGGATGGAACCTGATGATTGTAAGGTGAGGCGAATAGAGAGCGATCGCAACCCAATTAAATCAGGATAAACTTTGACTGCAACATTTTGCGGTATTTGCCAATTATGCCAAGCTAACCCCCAAGTTCCCAACTGTCGCACTTGAATATTTCCCCAAGGAAATTCCCCTCGTTGTCTGGGGTGGACAGTGTAAGTTAATTCTTGGGTAGTGTTAGCGGGAATAGTGGCGGTGAGTGTCGGGGTAGATACGCCAAATTCTGGGGGATAGTAATCACGAATTTGAATAATTGCGTCAGTGTTTGCGGCTGTTACCGTCAACATTACCGGATTATCTCGCCCAATTGATAAGCGTTGCGGTAAGTCGCGCTTGATTTGCACTCGTAATGAACGGACTCGCAACCCATCCACCATCATCAATATCAGAATAATGGCATCAAATAATAAAGTGATGGCGATGCTAACGGGAATGGTGAGGAATAGGGAAAGGATGGGTGCGATCGCAATTCCTAATCCTAATAAAAAATAAACTCTTTGAGAAGCAACCATGTTTTATTTAGTTTTTTGCTAATTTTTGTAAGTATTTTTTAGAAATCTAAACCCAACTTTCCCAAGCAATTTCTCTTACTTGCTGCATTCGCTCAAAATCACTATCGCATGAAACGATAATCAATGAATGGCGTAAGGCTGTCGCAGCTATCCAGAGGTCATTTTCACTAATCCCGATAGTATTTAATTGAGTTGTGCTACGTTTAGTTTTTTCTTTGGGGCCAAAATGCTTGATTAATTCAGATTTAAAGTCACCGTAAATTTCTGTAGTTTCTTTATCGATTCCATATAAGTTAATTCGCTGCAATACCGCATTAACTTTGATTAAGTTAGCAGCTTTCTGTTGGGAATTTTGCGCCATAAAGCGTAATTCTCCTGCAACAATAACACTAGTAGACAGTTGTATTTGACCAAGCGATCGCAGGTGATTGGCAACACTAGGTAAACCCTCCATCAAGAAGGAACAATGATTGGTATCAAGAAGATACATGATTAAAATTCAAGTTGTATTCGATTTTCATGAACTAATTGCAGACATTCTCTGATATCTGAACCTTCCCAACTCCCGACAAATTCTAATAAATCTTCGGCAGTAGAATTAGTAACATTATGTTCTGCTTTGAGTGGTTGAGAAACTTGGTTATTTACTGATATATTTTCTAGCTGGTGTTTGGCTTGCAAAAACTGAATAAAATCTAAAATTTCCTGTAATAAAGGTTCAGGCAATTTCTCTAGTTCTTGGTTAATCTGTTCTTTGATTTTCATTTTTACCTCAATCATTTATCCAATTGTAAGATATTGATTAGCTTATCAATTTTTATCATTGACATTTCATCGGGGGACTTTAACTTGATTAATTACCGACGCAATAATCGCATCAATTTGTAAACCATCTAACATAGCTTCTGGTTTAAGTAGCAAACGATGACGTAACAAAGGTGAAGCTACAGCTTTCACATCATCTGGTGTGACAAAATCGCGTCCGGCTAACCATGCGGCGGCTTGAGATGTTTGCAACCAAGCACCAGCCGCACGGGGTGACGCGCCCAAAGCTAAATCAGGAAATTGGCGTGATGCTCTCACTAAAGCTAAAAGATAATCGATAATTTTTTCAGATATTTGCACTTGTTTCACTTCTTGGCGTGCTTGTAAAATTTCTGCGACTGTTGCTACTGGTTGTAAATTAAAAATATCTATCCGTCGCGCGGCAAATCCGGCTTGACGATTGAGTAACATTTGTTTTTCTGCGGCTTGGTCAGGATAATCTACTAATAGTTTGAATAAAAACCTGTCTAACTGTGCTTCTGGTAAAGGATAAGTCCCTTCAAATTCCAAAGGGTTTTGTGTTGCTATTACCCAAAATAAATCCGGCAAAGGTAAACTTTCACCATCTAAGGTAACTTGCATTTCTTCCATTGCTTCTAACAGTGCCGCTTGAGTTTTAGGAGGAGTGCGGTTAATTTCATCTGCTAGTAACACTTCGGTAAAGACTGGCCCTTTTTTGAGGGTAAAACTGCGACTATTTAAGTCAAAAATATTTGTTCCGGTAATATCTGAGGGTAAAACATCTGGTGTAAGTTGAATACGGCGAAAATCACCTTGAATTAACTGGGCTAAAACTTTGACTAGAAGTGTTTTACCTGTTCCGGGTACACCTTCTAAAATTACGTGTCCACCTCCTAACAAGGCTATTAGCAACTGCTGGATGAGGCTAGATTGTCCCACTACAATTTGATTGAGTTTTTGTTCCAGGGTAATTAAGACAGAATGGTTTTGGCTCATAATTTTTATGAATAGAAATCAGAATTTATCAGTCAAAATTTAGCATAACCTTGTTATGCAAGTGTTAGTGACTAGAGTCTAGTATTACCTATAGTCAACTCTGGGGAAATGATGAGTATTTTAATTCGTCAAATTTTAGTTGCATAACCTGAAAACGAACCCCCTTTTTAAACTAACCATTATAAACATCTTTCTTCACAATTGGCTTCTCAGTAGGTTGATGAAATGCTTGGCTTCATGGATAGCGTAGGTAAAGAGGGCTAGGAGGTTAGGTTTTTAAGATTTTGATGTGAACAATAGTACTTTTTAAACAAACTCTGATAACTAAAGAATATTGGACAATTAGCAGCCGGAATCGCCCATAAAGTAAATAATCCGATTAATTTTATTGCTGGTAACTTAAGTTTTGTCGAACAGTATATTCAAGAGATAGTTACTTTACTCCAACTTTATCAAAAGTATCTGCCTGAACCGCCCAATGAAATTCAATGTGCAATTAAATCAAAGGCACAGGTTTGGGTCTATCAATTTCTTACCAAATCGTAGTTAACAATCATCATGGCAAATTATATTATAATTCCAAGCTAGGCGAAGGTTTAGAGTTTGTCATTGAGCTACCTATTAGATAAATGCTGCTGTAATAAACCAATGATGACTTCGGGTAATTCTAAATGAGGGAGGACTCCAGCATCAGCGATCGCATAAAATTTAGATACAGCATTTAAATTTAAATTTGCTAACCTCCGCCCTAATTTAATACTCGTAAATTGTGCTTCCTCACCCCAAAAAAATACAGTTGGGATAGTTAACTGTTGCAGATACAAACTCAAATCAAAATATAAATCACCCCGCAAAAATGCCAAGGCGGCAAACCTCGCATTAGGTTGTTGTGCTGAAGTTAAATAAGCAGCGACCATTTCTGGCGAAACACGTCCGGGTTTAGCAAACAAAAAACTTTGTAAAAAATTCCGCACTGCCAATTCATTTTCTGCACCCAACCCATAAATTAAACTATCTACTAGGGGTGTATTGATCACAGAAAGTGGTAGCCTGCGTCCAGCACCTTGCCCAAAATCATCAAACCCCGAAGGACAAACTAAATATAATGATTGGAATAATTGCGGCTGAGTAATAGCCAAACGAATAGTTAAAGCAGCCGTCAGTGATGATGCAATAACTTGTACAGGTTGGCGACAAGTTTGAGTAATAAATTCAGCCAGCGTCGTCAAATAATCTTTAATTTGATAATCGCGTACCGGGTGTGCAGAATCGCCCCAACCAATTAAATCAGGCGCTAAAATGCGATATTTATCCGCGAATGCTGGGTACACCTTCGACCATTCATAAGCCGAAGCCCCACCCCCAAAATTATGCAGAAATAATAGTGGCGGTAAATCTTCACTGTCAGCATTCAACCAAGGTGCAGATGTCTGAGTATAATACACCATCGCTCCCAAGGAAGTATGAATCACTTTCTGCCCAAAGCCAGGAGGTTGAAATTGAAGCATAATATGAAGTATAAGAATCCGGTTTGATTTCTGAATTTATTGGTGTAGGTAGGGAATAGGGAATAGGGAATAGGGAATAGGGAATGGGGAGTAGGAAAGAAGCCTGATATGGGTGTACTGATTTTTTTCAAAAATCAAATATGATTCCTATAGTCCTAAATAATTTACAAACATCTCTCTCCCTTGTCCCCCGCGTCCCCCTCATCTTCCAACAAAATGATCAAAAACCTAACGATTATCCCTCGTAATATGAGTCAATTCATTTAAATTGTCACCGCTAATTTTATAAGCATTGCCAAAACCAAGGACAAAACGGCCGGAACTGGGAATAAGTTGAAAAATGCGAAAGTCCCCTAAGCTTTTTAAGACTTCAATCATTTCACCAAAGCGTTCTTGCAGTTGGTCAACAATTTTATTCCAAGTCTCTGTATCTCGTTCTATTAAAGTCGCAGTACAATCAAAAGTTAAACGACGACGAGCAAAAATGTTATTACTTTTTGTTTCATCTTCAATAAATAAAATACTCACACGGGGATTAGCATAAATATTTTGGGTGTGGGCTGCCAAGTCACTGATATAAATATAAATATTTTTGGCTGCATCACTGACGAAAGGTGCATAACTACTATTAGGTATACCCTCTGGATTAACAGTACTAATAATGACACTTTGAAACTCTTGCAGAAAATTTGCGTATTCAGCTTGAGCGTTTTCTAGTTGGCTCATAAGTAAGTTTTTGTATGATTAACAACATTTAGGTAAGTATTTTAGCGTTTTGAGCGATCGCAAAAATACCAATTTATTGTACCTACTTCCTCATCTTGAAGACCAAATCGGAATTAGCTACAGACATCGCCAAAATCCTATCAGTGATTAGCAAGATTGAAAAAACCATTATTCCATAGATGTGCCTACACGATATCCATCCTAAAATATAGTACCTAGTGCTACACTTTAACCAAAGAGACTATCAAATGAAAATTTACAAAAACCGTACTTTTGACCGTTGGGCGCGGAAGGAAGAGTTAAACAACCTTAGTCTCTGTAACGCTGCAAACGAAATGGCCGCAGGGCTTTATGATGCTGATTTAGGAGGTGGGTTGTTTAAAAAACGCATAGCAAAACCAGGGAAAGGTAAACGTGGTGGATTTCGGACACTAGTAGCTACTAATAATGAAGATCGTTGGTTTTTTATTTTTGGCTTTTCAAAAAACGAACGCAGTAACATTGACAAAGATGAAGAAGAAGCTCTGAAAATGTTATCTAAGCAATTACTTGCTTATACACTAGAAGAGCTTGAACAGGCAAAAAATAGTAATGCGTTAATAGAGGTGATTTGTAATGCGGAAGAAAAAATCAGCAATTCTGGAAGCAGTTCATGAGACAGCAAAAGACCTACACAAAGCTGGACTAATGAATCAAACTACATTGCGCGACTTTGAACACTTATGTATACCTCCTATTGAGCCACTAGAACCTAATCAAATTAAAGAAATACGGGAATCATCTCAAGTCAGCCAAGCTGTTTTTGCACGTATTTTGAATATAAGTCCTTCAACAGTTCAAAAATGGGAAATAGGACAAAAAAAGCCTAGTGGAGCATCTCTTAAGCTACTGCACTTAGTAAAAAACCGTGGATTAAACAGTGTTTTGTATTAAAATTTTTGGCTCGTAAAACTTCCTTACGGGTTATTTCTATAATTTAACTTGTAAACTATTATTCACCTCTAGTCACTCAAAAAAATTTTAATGAGGACGTAATTGTGAATGACAAAAATCGTTATCAATGGGACTTAGGCAGGTTTATCAATACCCTGTCTTACTTCGAGGTTATTCCTTTTCTCAACTGCATCAAAAAACTTATCCAAGGTCGTTCCCAAGAAACACAACATAGACCTAATGGAGAAAAAAGCGTGGGTGTAATACTAGTAGCAGGTGCAACGGGTGGACTTGGTAAGCGAGTCGTCAGGCGACTGAGAGAACGAGGTTATCAAGTGCGCGGTTTAGTACGTGATATTGATCAAGCACGGTCAATTTTGGGTAATGATGTTGACTTAGTAGTTGCAGACATCACCAAACCTGAAACTTTAACCGCATTAGTCATGGCGAATATTCAAGCCGTGATTTGTTGTACAGCAGTGCGTGTCCAACCCGTGGAAGGCGACACCGCCAATAGAGACAAATATTATCAAGGTGTGAAATTTTACCAGCCGGAAATTGTTGGCGACACTCCCGAAAATGTCGAATATCAAGGTGTGAAAAACTTAGTCGCCGCAGCCGCCACATATCTCCCCGCCGCAAATGAAAAACTAATCTTTGATTTTACTCATCCCTCTGCTGAATTAAAAAATATTTGGGGTGCGTTAGATGATGTGGTGATGGGTGGAGTGAGTTCTAGTAATATTCAACTCATAGACAATGCTGCTTTGTTTGCTGGTAATGTTTCTACAGCCAACTCCGGCGGTTTTGCATCTGTGAGAACTAAAAACTTTGACCCACCGTTTAATTTATCTGGTTACACAGGTGTAGAACTACGAGTTAAAGGTGATGGACAACGTTATAAACTCTTTCTCCGCCCTGATGCAACTTGGGATGGTTTAGGTTACAGCTATTCTTTTGATACGGTAGCTAATACTTGGATAAATATTCGCATTCCTTTTACAGAATTAACACCTGTATTTCGCGCCAAAACTGTTAAAGATGCTCCACCATTAAATAATAGTAAAATTAGCTCATTTCAACTGATGTTGAGCAAATTTGAATATGATGGGGCGTTAAATCCCAAATTTAGCCCTGGTGGTTTTTGTTTGCAGGTGGAATCTATTAAAGCTTATGGAGAGAAGACTTTATCAAAATTTGTGCTGGTTAGTTCCGCAGGTGTCACTCGTCCCGGAAGACCAGGAATTAATTTAGATGAAGAACCTCCCGCAGTCAGATTAAATGACCAGTTAGGTGGTATTTTAACCTGGAAATTAAAAGGCGAAGATAGTTTAAGAGCTAGTGGTATTCCTTACACAATTATTAGACCTTGTGCCTTAACTGAAGAAAGTGGTGGACAGGAGTTAATTTTAGAACAAGGTGATAACATTCGGGGCAAAATCAGCCGTGAGGATGTGGCAGAACTTTGCGTACAAGCGTTAGAACAAAGTCAAGTACATAATGTCACTTTTGAAATCAAAGCAACAGAAAATAAAGTTAACTCTCGTAATTGGGAGACGCTATTTTCTGGTTTACAACCTGATAAATAAATCAACTGTAGCAATCCTATTTGATTGTTAAATTATTGGTTGAAGCTGGGAGTAGGGAGTAGAGAGTAGATTTGTTTGTAATTCATTTAGGGCTGCTATATAGATTGATCAATATATCAGCATACTTGGTTAGGTGGTGCGATCGCACCACCTAACCAACCTTTTTTACTCTCTACGCCTCCGGTTACTGAGCGTAGTCGAAGTATGCGTCTGGGCGTGAAACAACTTACAATGAAAAGCACTCAAACATTAGGAATTGCGGTGGTTTTAGCCATTATCCTCTGGGCTAGTTTATTCTCTAACACTGCATCATCACAGCAAGTCGAATCTCGTCTGAATAACTTACAAGCGGATTTTAATCGCATAGAGTCGCGGTTAAACCAAATAGAATCTCAACTCGGAAACACTCGCCAGTCTCCTAACTCGCGCACAACAATTACCGTCCCACAGTCAACTCGACGGAATTTATCACAAGCAGAACGGGATAAAATGTTTGACCGTTTAGCGACTTTAGTGGTTGAATTAAAACAACAAGTAAATACTCTAGAACAACGTATTACTAAGTTAGAATCCCGTTAATTAATATGACAGCAAATATTTCAGATGCAATGACATACGAGGGTGGTTGTCATTGTGGCGCGGTACGTTTTCGAGTTGTTGTTAACAACCACAAAGTTGATGATTGTAACTGTTCGATTTGCCGAAAGAAGGGTTTTTTACATTTAATAGTCCCACGGGAACAATTTACTTTATTACAAGGTGAAACCGAGTTAAAAACTTACAAGTTTAATACAGGCGTTGCTCAACATAAATTCTGTAAGACTTGCGGAATACATTCTTTTTATATTCCACGCAGCCATCCTGATTGCATAGATGTTAATGTCCGATGCTTAGATGGCGATGTTATCTCCAATTTTGAAATTGTGCCTTTTGATGGGATGAATTGGGAAGAAAATATTCATAAGTTGATTAATTAACATTAATATGAGTATTTACTTATTACTTGTTACTAAATGAACGCGAAAATAAATTTTCGTACTGCACTCAACCGAAAAACGCTGTAAGTAATTACATGGGTGTTTGTAATTTAAATCAGCTTCCTGAATATTTCGGAGAAATATAACAGATGGAATAGGAAATAAATATCTACTGAATTGTTGCGAAACGTAAATAATAATCAGCTTAAATTCCTAATTTATTCAAAAAGTGGGGAGCTAATTTTTCACAAATTATTTATAACTGCTATAGTATTAATGTATGCTCTAGAGTAGAGCAGAGAAGTTATCTGCGATTTATTGTTGTTTGAAGAAAAAACACAAAATATATATTTTTGTAGAGCAATTGCTAAAGAAAGATGATGAAACTCCAACCACAGGCAAATGAGATTATATAAAAGTTGTACGAGGAGTGAATGGATATCTGATTAGCCTGTTTTACAAGCTGATATATCTGAATAAAGGGAATCTCATCAAGCAAGTATAGGAAAATTATTCAGTTTGTATCAGTTATTAACCCTTTAGAATTAGGGAAAATTTCTATGAATCAACCATATCTTTCTCCCGATGATTTACCTTCTCATAAAACAACACTAATTAGTGAAGTATTACTTAGTCAGTTAGAAGAGACAATCAAACAAAGGTTTTTTGCAGTTTGCGATCGCACCGTCCGTCTTTTATTATCTAGTTGTCATTGGTATTTCAAAATCAATAGCGGTATTCTCATATTAATTATGGTTTGCCATGATATCGAAAGTTATCAGAACATTATGATGACTGTGCCGCATTTAGCCGAAAAGTTAAAGCAATTTGCTAACCAAGCCAAAATCAGTATTAGTTCTCCAGTTAACCAAGGCGTTCCTTGGGTAATCAGTGTCAATGATATCTTTTTCGGAGAAGAATCATCTGAGCGTTGACTCCTAATCAATCAAGGAGTGTATAAACTCAAATCTTCCATTAAAAGACTGAAGTCACAGGCCAGTTACTAAAAAAATACTGGCTTGGCTACACAGGCAAAACCCACTAAGACGCTAGTAAGTCGCTGTTTGTGTAGCCTTAAACTCCAGTCTAAGAAATACAAATTTAACAGTGAACAGTCATCAATAAAAAGGAGTCAGAAGACAGAAGTCAGAATTCAGAATTAGTGAATACTCCAACCATAAAGGAATAGATTTGAAATCAAGAAGAAAGTTTTATTTTGATTTCGCCCACGAGGAACGAGGTTTTCCACCCATATTCATCACCCAGCGATGCACGGAGCTTGCCGTTCGCGTAGCATCTCCGGCAGGAGAAGTTTCATACAGAATTCATACTGGATTCTGACTCCTGATTTCTGAATTCTTCTTCATAAAAAACTGATAACTGATTTAAAAATTTAAACTCGGCCAGTCTGGTTCACGATAATAACGTGTCATATCATCAAACTTCCGCAATTCAACTCGGTTAACCAGAAACTCTGGCGAATTTCCTAGCCACTGTTGATTTAACTCCGCAAGTAAATCACTGAATTTATTGCGGTCTAAATCTGGCGCTATATCACCAAAATAGCTCAATGTAATATGGGCTGTGAGGTGATAATGTTGTTCAATTCCCAATGCAATCAATTGGGGATTTTGATAAATTGTGCGGCGGAATTGAATTATCTGTTCATAAGAACTTTCATCTTTGGGGACTAAACAAACCGCCAAAGCTCTTGGCATGAGAACTAATCCCAACATTTGCCAGGAAATTGGGTTAGTTCCTGATGTTATGGTTTGTTGATATTGTTGAAATGTTTCCCCGATGTAACGGTGTAATTCTTCCTCAAACTTGGGATTTTTCTCACAAGCATCAAGATAAGCATGATCCCAAATTAAATCTGCCAAAGTTAAATGAAAGCTGGCAGGTGGTACAGGAACAATCAAATCCTGGTTGACAGGTAACTGTAAAAGTTGCTGTTGGTAAGTTGTTAAGGTTGCATAGAAAGCAGCGTTTTCTGCCGCTTCCTCTGCGGTTGGGGTAATTAATGTATAACCAGGAAAAGGCGCTGCTTGTCTTGTTCCAGAAGCAGGTAGGAATTTAGAAGACTCCTGGATATGCTGAACTTGGGTTTTATATGATTCTGGTAGCATCATTCTTGCTAACCGGTTCAGGTAAGTTTGGTAGTTGTCGTCCAATCTTCAATAGCCTCACGTTCTTACTTGATAGATTTTAGGGAAAATTATCCAGTTGTGACTAAGTTGACTTAAAAAGTATTGAGGATTTGACTAAGGGAGAGGGAAGTGTGGGAGGGGTGGGAGGTGTGGGAGGATAGTGAAGAAATCTTTCCCCCCACACTCCCCACACTTCCCACACTCCCCATTCTCTTCACACATAAGAGGTTGATATATGCCGGTTTTGGTTTACTGGGGTGAAGATGACTTTGTTATGGAAAAAGCGGTTAATTCGTTGCGCGATCGCATTTTAGATCCCCTGTGGACAGATTTTAACTATTCTTATTTTGCGCCTGATCAATCTGATGCGGCGATTTCGGCTTTAAATCAAGCGATGACTCCGGCTTTTGGCGCTGGTGGACGTTTGGTTTGGCTGATGAACACTAACCTTTGTCAACAATGTCCTGAAAATGTATTGGCGGAGTTAACGCGCACCTTACCAGTCATTCCCGAAAATTCCTATTTACTGCTTACCAGTCGCAATAAACCAGATGAACGGCTGAAATCTACCAAATTGCTGAAACAATCCGCCACAGAGTTTCGGGAATTTTCGCTGATTCCCCCGTGGAAAACTGAATTAATTGTGCAAGCTGTACAGCAAGCAGCGCAAACAGTAGGAGTGCAACTCGCGCCGAAAACTGCCGAACTGTTAGCCGAAGCTGTGGGTAATGATACAAGGCTGCTTTACAACGAGTTAGAAAAATTGCGGCTGTATCATCTTGATAACAAAAAGCCTTTAGATGTCGAAACTGTTAGTAAATTAGTCAGAAATACTACGCAAAATAGTTTACAATTAGCAGCAGCAATTAGAACAGGCGATACAGGCAAAGCTTTAACTGTGTTGACTGACTTGCTGAATGCGGCAGAACCAGGATTGCGGATAGTGGCAACATTAATTGGTCAATTTCGCACTTGGTTATGGGTCAAAATTGTCACAGATAGCGGTGAGCGTAACCCGCAGGCGATCGCTCAAGCTGCTGATGTCAACAACCCTAAACGTATCTACTTTTTACAACAAGAAGTCAAATTTCTGTCTGTGCAGCAACTAATTTCGTGTTTACCGTTACTCTTGGAGTTAGAAGTCAGCCTTAAGCAAGGATCTGGAGAAATATCCACACTCCAAACTAAAGTAATTGAACTTTGTCAAATATGTAAAGGCAACGGAAAATACATATAAAATTTCGGTACACTGAAATCTTGATTGGAACTTCTCACTCCCAAAATAATTCACAATCAATAAAGCACCCCTACGATTGAGTCCTGTGTCACAGACATGATGAACAACATCACTAACTTGTTTTTCCGAGATACACTGGCAAATTTATTACCTAAAAACTTTTGTTTCACAGTTATGGCTAGTGCAAGTTTGTTAGCCAGCACATTAACATTTACAGCCAAAGCCGACGCTCAAACTCCCACCGTCAATAATAATGAAATTGTCAGCTACGCCCAAGCTGTCTTAGCAATGGAACCATCGCGTCAACAAGCCTTTAGCGAAATCAAAAAATTAATCGGTGGCGGGGAAATTCCCCAGATTGTTTGTAACGACCCTAAAAGCATTAACAATCTACCACGCAAAGCCAGAAATATTGCCATCAACTACTGTAATCGCTCCCAAAAAATCGTGGAAGAAAATGGTTTAACCATTGAGCAGTTTAATAAGATTACTATAGAAATTCAAAACGACGATAACTTAAAAAGGCAAATTTACAACACCTTGATTCGTCTGCAAAAAAAATAATTTTGATAATTGCAAAATCAAAATTTAGCGGATGGGAATTGTAATCACAAATTCTGTACCTGTGCCTGGTAATGAAATACATTGTAATGACCCACGATGCTTTTCATTCACTATCTGGTAACTAATCGATAAGCCTAAACCAGTTCCCTTGCCAATTGGCTTAGTAGTAAAAAAGGGATCAAATAAACGTCTTTGTATTTCCTGGGGAATTCCTGTCCCATTATCAGCAATATGAATCCTAATATTTTCCTGATCACATTCAGAAGAAATGCGAATTATTGGCTGTGAACAGAGACTTTTTTCCCAAGCTTCTTCTACAGCATCAATGGCATTGGCTAAGATATTCATAAATACCTGATTTAATTGCCCAGCAAAACATTTAATCTCAGGCATTTCACAATAATCTTTAATGACTTGAATTTCGGGACGATGAGATTGGGCTTTCAGGCGATGGCGTAAAATTAACAAAGTGCTATCTATACCATCATGCACATTTGCACTTTTAAATTCAGCTTCATCTAAACGTGAAAAAATTCGCAAAGAAAGAACGATTTGATGAATACGTTCTGCGCCTACTTTCATGGAAGTTAGGATTTTGGGTAAATCTTGGAGGATATATTCAATATCAACCTCTTCCATGACATCTTGAATATGAGCCTCTGGGTAGGGATAGGATTGCTGATAAAGTTGAATTAAGTTCAAGATATCGTTAACATAATTTTCCGCGTGTCCCACATTACCATAAATAAAAGTCACGGGATTATTAATTTCATGGGCAACACCAGCAACCAATTGTCCTAAAGATGACATTTTCTCAGTTTGAATGAGTTGAGCCTGAGTTTGCTTTAACGCATTTAAAGTATTTTTTAAATCACGATTTTTGCGTTCAACTTCTTGTGTCCGTTCTTTGATTTTCTCTTCTAAATTTTGGCTATATGCTTCTAATTTATCCTTAGCGGCATACTGTTCTGTTAAAAGCTGCTTGACTTGTTGAATTAGCTGATTTAAAGAAATCGCTAGAACACCTACTTCATCTTGAGTAGTGACTGGTGCTTGTAAGTCAAAATCTGCATCTTCTGTGACTTTTTTGGCAATTTTGGTCACAGCCTGCAAAGGACGAGTGATTTTTTGGCTAATGAAATAGCCTATCAATGTAACAAGTGTTCCTCCTAAGAAAAACAAAATTTCTAAGCGTATCCACAGCGCATCTTGGGTTGTTTCTAATTTCAAGATTGGATAAAGTACAGTGGTAGTTAAAGACTGACTACCTCCTTTGAATAAGATACTTTTAGCGAAATATTCTTGTTGATTAATAACTACTTTGCTGGTGGATGAGTCAGGAGAAGGCGGTTGCCATGTTACCAGCTTAATTTCGGGTATAGTTGATGCAATAATTATGTCATTTTTTGTGCTGACTATTTGTTTAGTAGAACCAATAGCAATTTGTTCTAACAATGACTCATCTACTAAATTACCAATAATAATTCCGCCAATAATTT
The DNA here is from genome assembly GCF_014698045.1 of Aulosira sp. FACHB-615. Taxonomy (GTDB): domain Bacteria; phylum Cyanobacteriota; class Cyanobacteriia; order Cyanobacteriales; family Nostocaceae; genus Nostoc_B. The sequence goes on along the minus strand of NZ_JACJSE010000003.1, from coordinate 524,719 downwards.
TTTTAGCAGATTTAATTGGCAAAATGGTTACTTGTAATACTTGTGAACTACCTTCTACATCAACAAAATCATTTAAAATAGAGCCACTACTGGCAAGATTAGTAATAGCTTTATCCAATAACTTAGAATTATTCAAACTTGCATGTTTGATTTCAACTAAGGTATCACTATTAGGATCAACTACTTTGATCCAATCAATTTCTAAGGCAGTCCTGATTGGTAGTAAATCTTGTAGTAGCTTTGCTGTATCTTTTTGTTCAATAGCTAAGTGAATTGTTTCACGTCCGGCTATTAAATTCACTTGAGTTTCTAAATCTTCCTGTTCATGCAGAAAATCTGTATGGACTCTGGCTGCAAAAATTGCAACTTCTTGGCGAAGATTCTGTTCCAGACTATTAGTAAACCAATGTCCAATAATCAACAAACAAAATATAAATATGCTCAAAAATACAGCCAGAAATGAGAAAACTATTTTCTGGCTGAGATTAAGACGAAAGCGAAAATTTCTTCGCATGACAGTTATAAATCTATTTAATTCTTGGTAATAAAGCCTTTATCTTGCAGTAGTTTAGTACCCTCTGAACTAAAGACAAAATCGATAAATCTTTGGGTATTAGATGTAGGTGTTTTCTGCCAAATTAGTCCGAGATGACGTACCATTTGGTATTTACCACTATTGAAATTTTCTTTATTTGGTGCATTACCATTCAGCTTGAGGTGATTGACTGGTAATTGATTAATTAAGGAATAAGCTAGAGAAAAAGCACCAATGGAATAAGGAGTACTTTGGATAGTATCAATTAACTCTCCTTCTTTATTGAGAATCACAGCTTGAGTTGTAGTTTTATCTTGACCTAGATAGTATTTTCTGAGTAGTTTTTTCGCAGATTCATCTTCTGGTCTATCCAAGACCACAATTTTAGCATTTGGCCCGCCTAATTCTTTCCAATTAGTAATTTTGCCAGCGTAAATGGACTTTAACTGATCAGTTGTTAAATTTGTTACACCTTTAACGCTGTTGTGGGTAGCAACGACAAGCAAATCTTGTGCAATTTCTCGATATTGAATTTTACCGTCGTCTTCTTCTGGCTTGAGTTTGTGGCTACTACCAGCAATATCGACAATACCATTTTTCAGGGCGGCGATCACTCCTTCTGATTGACTTTGGGAAACAAACTCAAATGTGTCCGTTTTGTTATTGGCTTGATACGCTTCTGTGAGTACTTTTAAAAGGGTGACAGATGAACTAGAAGGAGCTAGTTTGATTGGTGGCTGGGTTTGGGGATTATTTTGACTAGTAATTTGACTGTTATTTGTCGTACTAGGTGATTTGACGGAATTACAACTACAAAGTCCTAACACGACTAGTCCTAAGAGAATTCGAGTAGTAATAATTTTCATGGTGAGTCAGCCAATGCTTTGTTCAGAATAATTGTCATTTTAGATTACCCAAATACTTAAGCCAAGTAACAGTCAATAATCGTGAAATTACGGTGTAAACAATTCGTGATTGCAACAGCAGCACTTGTAAATATTGATAAGTTTTGTATCATCCTCAATACTCAGATTTTGCTAATCTATTTTTGCAGGCGATCGCTATTTCGTAGTTCACCCAACTCTCAGGAACACTACCCGCAAACTGCAAAATTTTTATACCAGTAAATAAAATTACAAAGTTTGAATTTAGTGGCGCATTCTCCAAACCCACTATAAAATCAGACTCAATCTTTATGTGGATGCCAATATTGCTATTTAATAGCAGGAAATTTGCTATGAGAAAAATTAATAAATCTATATTGTTAACTTTGACTACCGTTGGTTTATCTGTCAGTTATTCGAGCTTATTCGCCACTGAAAATAATCTTCAGCAAGCGACTAATTCACCAAAGCAATTATTGGCACAGTCCCAAACTATTCCTTATGTATATAAATATTTAGATGAAAATAAACGTGAAAGTTACGAATTTTTGAAAAAGCAACTAAACGCATCTATTCAAGATGCCAAAAAGCCAAGTCAAGATAAAGTTATTAATAACCTTTGGGCATTATCCGTCACTAACCCCAAAATTAAAACACGAGAACGGGACGGTAAAACAGAATTTTTGATGGTGAGTTGGCTATATTCATCAAATCCCAATACAGACTGGCCTGTAGGTACAAAACAAATCAGCCGCCAAACTTGGTTAACCGCATTTCCCCAAGTCCAAGAATTTTGCCAAAACTGCAAAGGAACAGGCATTAATTTGCCTGGGAATGTAATGTTAGCTCTAAGATTACAGCAGTATTTAGGTTTAATTTTAAATAAAAGTGCTAATAAAACTCACTTTGTAGAAATGTGGGTCAAAGCAGAGGACTTAAGTAGACCATGTATTGACCCAGAAATCAACGATTCGACTTGTAATGTTTTACCTGTTCCTGTACCTAAAAGTAATTCTCTGCTGCACGACATCTATAAAAACTCTTTTGAGAATGACAAAAAAGAATACTATCCTTGGACTGGTTTAGGTTATACATACGATTGGGGAAATCCAAAAAAGCCTCATGTTGGTGCTAGTGAATTTCTCATCAACGGTACTAACAACAAACCAGTTACAGTAGAAGTTGTGGCTGTTAAAGAAACTCTGGAATATTGTAATAACCAGTATTTGAAATAGCGGGTTTTCTAAGTTAGTCGCTATAGTTTCGGTTTCCAAAGCAACATGCTTGGTATATGAAAGGGTATGAGGGTGTAAGGTTTTTCATGCTTACACTCTCATACCCAAAACCCCTTGATTATTTAAGTGCTAAATACTATCGCAAATTTGCTGGTATTTCTTGTGGAACTACCCAATAGTAAATAGTTTTTCCATCTACTTGCAGTGTTTGTTGTGGTTTCCAGTCGCCCATATCAAAAGCGTGGGAAACAATTCTTGTACCGGGTTTGAGTTTTAATAATTCGGGGCGGAGTCTGAGGTTGACTTCCGGCAATAGGTAAAGTGTAATTACAGTAGCTTGACTTAAATCAGTTTTAAATAAGTCTTGCTGACGAAACTCTACAAGGTCTGTAACTCCTGCTTTTTGGGCGTTGGCATTCGCTTCTTGAATGCGTTCAGGGCTAATATCTATACCTACGCCGCGTGTACCATATTTTTGGGCGGCTGTGACTACGATTCGTCCATCACCACTACCAAGGTCATAAAGTACATCATTTTTACCTACCTTGGCTACTTGCAACATTGCATCAACTACAGGCTGTGGTGTGGGTACATAAGGAACATCACCAGGGCGTTCTTGCGGTTGAGTTGTTGTGGTAGTTGGTGTTTCGGTTTGAGAAGTTAAAACAGGTGGTTTTACTTCTGCGGCGGAGTCTTGTTGTTGGGCGGTGCATCCAGCAATTCCTAAAGTGGTGACACTAACGCCTGTAATTAATAAAAGCAACATTTTTTGAAACATGAATCTACTCCTAAAGCAAAAATGGTGAAAAAATCCCTAACCTCTGGGAACTTGGCGGTAACGATTCCACAGCAGTAGCGGAATACCTGCGGCGACAACTACAACGCCAACAACCGCGCCCACGCCGGTATATACCAAGCTGGAATAAAGCAAATAACCGCAAACTGAACAAAACAGCAATGGTATCAAGGGATAAAATGGCACGCGGAATGGTCGCGGAATTTGTGGTTCTCGATTACGTAGCACTAGTAGCGATGCGCCTGAAAGTAAAAAGAAAAACCAAAATATGGGGGCGGTATAGTCCACCATTGTTTCAAAGCCTTTGCGGGTGAACGTACCTAATAAAACCAATGCTAAGGCGATCGCAGCTTGCAATACTAAAGCATAGCTAGGTGTACTGGGACGTTGCCGCCACTTTCCCATAAAACCAAAGATGGCAAAATCTTGTCCTAAAGCGTAATTCGTCCGCGCCCCAGTAAAAATAGTGGCGTTCAGTGCGCCCAAAGTCGAAACTGCAATTAACAAGCTGATGAATAAAGCGCCCGGTTCGCCCCAAAATGTCCGCATTAAATCGGCGGCGACAGCTTGGGAATTAGCCATGTTTGTTAACCCCAATCCCCGCAGATAAGCCAGATTGATCAGTAAGTAAATTACCGTAATTGTGCCAATACTCCACAAAAGCGATCGCACTATGTTGCGTTGACGATTTTGGATTTCGGCGGAAATATAAGCGGCTTCATTCCAACCGCCATAAGACAACAAAACAAACACCATTGCAAGTCCCCAAGTTCCGGTAGAAGTAGATTCCACAGGGGTGGGAGTATTAGCTGTGGCGGTTAAGCCAATTAACACCACTAGCAACAAACCCAGGACTTTCGCCACCGTGAGTAAGTTTTGTGTCCACTTACCTTGTTGCAAGCCAATAATATTTAAAGCTGTTAAAAATGCGATCGCCATTGCGGCATAAATTGAAGGTGAAAAGTTGCCTAGCTGCCAAATCTGCGAAGCGTAATCACCAAATACAAATGCCAACAAGGTAATAGAACCTGTTTGAATTACACTCATCCGCGCCCAAGCAAATAAAAAGGCAATTTCTCGCCCAAAGGCACGTTTAAGATAATAATAAACTCCACCTACATCGGGATATGTCGTGGCTAACTCGGCGTAGCACAATGCACCCACCAAAGAAACCACACCACCGATGAACCAAAATAGCAATACTGCTTGACTACTACCTGCTTGGGTTGCTACTAAAGCGGGAGTTTCAAAAATGCCTGCACCAATTACAATACCGACAATCAACGCCACAGCATCTGATAATGTCAGTGATTGCTTAGGTGCGGTTTCTGTAGTTGCTAAACCTTCCAGTAACTTGTACTTTTCATGTCTACTCACATCGACTCCTGCTTAGTCTTGAGTGTAATGAGCAATGTTGGGTATTGAAGAAGAATTCAGGAGTCAGAATTCAGAAGTCAGAATGCTAGATAAATCAGAAAAAATTGATAAATAGAAGCCTCAATTATTTTAGATTGCTTTTCAATTTTGACTCCTGAGTGCTGAATTCTTACCAATTACTTATTTATGATTCAGGATAAATGTGACATAAAAGTGACAAACATCATCATTGTTCACCTTTTGTGAATGAAAAGATCCCCGACTTATTCAAGAAGTCGGGGATCTAAAATTATCGATTTATATTTACTCTTAAAGTGGTAGTTTAATTTGAAAGATTGAACCTTTGCCTTGTTCACTTTTCACACTGAGATGTCCGCCATGTGCTTCAATGATTTGTTGTGCGATCGCTAATCCCAGTCCAAAGCCACTCGCCGAATTTGTCTGATGTTGTTCTACCCGATAAAATTGCTCAAAGATATGTGGTAAATGTGCGGCAGCAATTCCAATTCCATTATCTTCTACTTCAATGAATGCCTGATTGTATCTACTAAATAAACGTAACTCTACCATCCCACCAGCCGGAGTATATTTACAAGCATTACCCAGCAAATTCATCACAGCTAAACATATTAAATCAGCATCTAGTTTTACCATAATTGGCGATTTTGGTAAATCACTCTTGAGATTTAAATCTTTAGCGGTAGTCTTTACAGAAGGAGAATTGAATAATTCCGCTAGTAAGTTTCTCAAGTCAACTTCTTTTAAAGACTCTGGAGTTAATCGCCCTGTCCGGCGTGCCAGAAATAGTAAATTGCCAATCAATGTATTCATTGATTTGGCAACTTCCGCGACTTTTTCTAGGCGTAAATGTTTACTATTACTATCTTCTATTGGCGCGAGTAAACCAACTTGAGCATTACTCAAAATTGCCGCTAAGGGAGTACGTAATTCATGGGAAGCATGGGCAGTAAAACGTTCGAGTTGTCTGTAACTTAGCTGGATAGGTTGCATTGCTATACCACTAAGAAACCATCCTGTTAAACCTGTGATTGCTAAAGCAATGAATACTGTGGATATGAGTAGAATTAAAAATCTATGAAGTAATTCTTGGACACGAGTCATTGGTATTGCCATTTGCAAATAGCCAATTAACTTATCTTGATACTCTACTGGTAAAGTAATTTCTCTTACCCAAATTTCTGGTGATGTTAAATCAGATTTATGGGTAATTTTTAATGTACGATAAGCATATCTTTGGGTTAATTTTTTCTGGTTAATTTGCCCAAAGTAACGCTTGAGATTACCTTGAGTGTCATACCACCGAGCATAAATAATATCACTATCTTCTGGTGGTGGGTTATTTCCTAAAACTGGTAAATTTTTCAGAAATACTTGTTTTTCGCCTTGATAATCTTTGTACTTGATACTAGATGTAATTACTTTAGATTTATTGTAGAGAATCAAATCTACAACTTCTAGCTGCTGGACTGATTCTTGATAATAAAGAATCCCAGCAAAAATTACCAGAATACTACCCATTGAGAGAGTAAACCAACTAGCCAAGTTACGGCGGCTACGGTTGAACATAACTCAGAAAAATTAAACTTTATTTTTGCCGTTCAGGATTGAGACGATAACCCATACCATAAACGGTTTCTAGCCAATCTGCTGCATTTAGTAACTGTAAACGCTGGCGCAAACGGCGTACTAAAGTAGTTGTAGCATTACTTTCCGGTTCACTACCCCATTCCCATAAAGCTTGTTCAATTTGATTACGACTTAAAATTTGACAAGGGTGACGCATTAAATATTCTAATAGTTGAAATTCGCGGGTAGATAATTCCACCTGGGCTGCACCTCGTTCTACAATCTGTGTGGAAATGTGCAGTTGCAGATCCGCCAGTTGGAGTTTATCACCTTGCCAAACAGGCGATCGCCTACCTAAAGCTCGCACTCTAGCTAATAATTCAAATAAATCTGTAGGTTTGACTAAATAATCATCTGCACCAGCATCTAAACCTGTGACTTTTTCGCCAGTGGTATCTTTTGCTGTCAACATCAATACAGGTGCGGTTTTACCTGCTTTGCGATATTGCCGACATAAATCCAAACCACTGATTTCTGGTAGCATCCAGTCTAATATCAATAAGTCATAATCTCGCTGGGTAATTGCCCATTGAGCGATCGCACCATTTTCTACACCATCTACAATATGTCCAGCTTGAGACAATGCTGTTTGTAAGGGTTCTAATTGGGCGGTGTCATCTTCTACCAGAAGTATTCGCATTGTTAGCTAGTTTCAGTTATTGCATAACTGATTTTAGAGAAGTTGACTCAGTAAAACTTCTGCCATCAGTGAGATTTTTAACCAAATTGAGCATCAGCCAATGTCGGGATTGAAAAGAATGGGTGTAAGGGTTTTAGATAGATACACTCCTACTGGGAAGTCAAAATTCAAACCTCACACCAAATTAAAAAATGATTGCGACAGATTGACGGCTCAAAAGCTTACCGTTCAACCCTTACCCAATCCAAAATCTGTCTTGAAAAGTTTGCTCAAGTCGGGGAACCCGCCCACGCAACTTTTCGCAAAATCTAAAATCCAAAATGGTATCACTCTTCCACTGTTCTAAATCCTATGCGACTACATACTACAAAAGTTATACTTGTAGTATAATGAAATTATTCGATTGAATTTGGGACAATGCGAACAATTGCAGTCGGTGATATTCATGGTTGCTATGAAGAACTGCTTCAGCTATTAAGCAAAGTAGAAATTACAGAGGAAGATTGCTTAATCAGTTTAGGAGATATTGTTGATCGGGGAGTTGATTCGGTCAAAGTATATGACTTTCTCAGAAATCGCCCCAACACAGTGGTGTTAATGGGAAATCACGAACGCAAACATTTGAAGCAAACTCTTTCTTACTCCCAGGAAATTGTTAAATTACAATTTGGCGATCGCTATGGCGAATTTTTAGAATGGATTAGTAATTTACCTTACTATTACGAAACTGATCAGGCAATTTTTGTTCATGCGGCGGTAGAAGATGGCATACCCATTGAAGAACAAAAACAAGAAGTTTTATGTGGTTGTACCGCAGGTGAAAAGCATCTAGAAAAAAAATATAGAGATATATCTTGGAGTCAATTGTATACTGGCGTTAAACCAATAATTTTTGGTCATCGTGTGGTTGGCGATTCCCCACTCATAATTGCACAAAAAGCTTATGGTATCGACACAGGCGCTTGTCATGGTGGACAATTGACTGCCCTAATTTTACCTAATTTTGAAATTGTACAAGTGCCAGCACCGAAAGACTATTGGCAAGAAGAAATAGTTAAATGGCAATTGCCAGTCATGATGGCTAAACCTTGGAGTAGTTATAGATGGGAAAAAATTCAGGCGATTTGTGATGAGTTTAGAAAGTCCTCAAATCCAGAATTATCAGCTTTTATTGCCCATAAAGAACAGTGGATACAAAATTTACTTGACCTCGCGCCGCAAGTAATTCTGAAAGTAGAAGAAAAGCTGGCAGAATTAATTTCTATTTATGGCAAAGATAATTTCAAAAAACCAGCTAGTCGTTTTACTTATGCCACACTGCTATATCAAGCTAATGCCAGTAATTTGACAACCAAATTTCTCCAGCAAACTCTACAAACACCAGATAAATGGTTGCAAGTAATGAAGGATTTGGGAATTTAGCTCTAATGCGGGATATAGGGTAAAAAAATATCCTCTGTTTGCTTGAACAAACAGAGGATTTATTTATTTGTAAAAACTTATTTAACTGACACAGCATCAACATCAACTGTTTTTGCAGAGGAATCAACATCATTGGAACTGTCGGTAGGATTGGTAGTAGTAGTCTCTACACCTTTACGTGCTTTCCAACCATCAATGACTAACCCAGATACTTCAGTTACTAATAGTGTCATCAGTAAAACATCATCAAGTTCGCCAACGATAGGAAAAATATCAGGAACAATATCAATAGGGCTGATGAAATAAACTAGTGTTCCTAAAATTACCCACCAGCGATACTTCGGATTACGAATTAAATTGCGATACCAGTTGTACACAGAGTCAATGGAAAATTTCATTTTTTAGCCCTCAAATTACTTTTCATTCTGACAAATCCTGTTGATAATTTCTGGTGGGAATAACCGTCCTAGATGATTCTGGAAGATGCTACATCTTCTCATCCGTAATTTACAAAACTAAATTTTTACCCCTAAATGTTGAGTTAGTCATCACCTGTGGGAATACTAGGTCACAAAGTATAAATTTACCTCTATCCACGGTTGGAAGAAAGAAATTGAATGAGTAAGACTGACTCTCCCAAAGTTAAAGCTTTTCCATTGCAACTAGTGTTGATTATTCCTTTTGCATTACAAATCTTTGGTGCGGTGGGTTTAGTCGGCTACTTGTCATTTAAAAATGGACGACAAGCAGTTAATGACTTGGCAGATCAGTTAATGAATCGAACCAATAGCATAGTACAGCAGCATTTAGATGCTTATTTATCTATTCCCCACAAGGTAAATCAGATTAATGCAGATGCGATCGCAATGGGATTGTTAGATGTGCGCGATCGCAAAACCATTGGTAAGTTTTTCTGGAAGGAAATGCAGGCTTATGACCTCACTTACATTGGTATGGGATTAACCACAGGTGAGGGAGTCGGAGCCGCCCGCTACGATGGTAAAACAGTTACTATTGATGATTGGAATGCTAAATTACCCAACAATGGACTAAACTACGCCACTGATTCGCATGGCGATCGCACCCGCATCAACTACACTTTTGAATACAATAACTTTAAAGAAAGTTGGTATACCGAACCAATCAAAGCTGGTAAACCAATTTGGTCGCGGATTTACGCCTGGAATTCTCTTGATAGTGCTTATATAACTGCCTCTGCTGGTCGTCCTATATATGACGCAAATCAGCGATTATTGGGTATGGTTGGCGCAGACATTCATTTGTTGAAGTTGAGTGAATTTTTGCGGCGTTTAGATATTAGCAATTTTGGACAGGTGTTTATTGTCGAACGTAATGGTCTGTTAATTGCCAGTTCTACTAAGCAAGATACTTTTGCAATAGTTAAGGATGAAGCCCAACGAATCAAAGCTACAGAAAGTCCAGATCCAGTAATTAAAAATATTGCCAAATATATTGAAAATAAATTTAATGGCTTTCAGTCAATTACTGAACAAAAAAAAATTCAGTTGCAACTGCCAAAAGAGACAAAGTTTGTATATGTCACACCTTGGCGTGATCAATATGGACTAGATTGGTTAGTAGTTATGAGTGTGCCAGAAAAAGCCTTTATGGCTAAGATTATTACGAACACTCAAATTACAGTTCTTCTTTGTTTAGCTGCATTAATAGTGGCAACTCTTATTGGTTATTTGACTTCCGGTTGGGTCATTCAACCAATTTTGCGAATCAATCGCGCTAGTCAGGCAATGGCATCGGGGGATTTAGAACAAACTTTAAATATTAGCAAAATAGAAGAACTCAATACATTAGCTCAGTCTTTTAATTATATGGCTGAACAACTGCGTCAATCTTTTAGTGCTTTAGAAGCGAGTAAGACAGAATTAGAAGACCGAGTAGAAGAACGTACTGCTGAATTAAAAACAACATTAATTGAATTACAACGCACCCAGGCGCAAGTTATTCAAAATGAAAAAATGTCTAGTCTTGGTCAACTAGTAGCAGGAGTCGCCCATGAAATTAATAATCCTGTCAATTTTATTCATGGTAATATTACCCACCTAAGCGAATATATTCAAAGTCTGATGCAAATACTTCATCTTTACCAAGAACGCTATCTTGATGAAGACCCAGAAATTCAAGCATTAGCTGAAGAAATTGATTTAGATTTTATGATTGCAGATTTAGATAAGATTCTGCCTTCTATGAAAATGGGAACTGAAAGAATTCGCAATATTGTCTTATCACTGCGAAACTTTTCCCGCATGGATGAAGCTGATTTTAAAACAGTTGATATTCATGAAGGGATTGAAAGTACATTATTAATTTTGCAATACCGTCTTAAAGAAAAACCAGACTATCCAGGAGTTGAAGTTATTCGTGACTATGGTAATTTACCCTTGGTCGAATGTTTTGCTGGACAACTAAATCAAGTGTTGATGAATATATTAGTTAATGCGATGGATGCTTTAGAAGAGTCATTTTTGAATAGTCAAAACTCCACAGCCGCAAAACCACAAATTACTATCCGCACTTGTGCCTTTGATACTCAATGTATCGAAATTGCGATCGCAGATAATGGCCCTGGAATGTCTGAACAAGTCAAACATCGCATCTTCGACCCCTTCTTTACTACTAAACCTGTGGGTAAAGGTACAGGAATGGGTATGGCAATTAGTTATCAAATTATTACCGAAAAGCATCACGGTAAGTTAGATTGTGTCTCTACTCTCGGTGAAGGAACTGAGTTTAAAATTCAAATCCCGGTGAAACAGTAGTTAAGTAGGGAGTAGGGAGTAGGGAGTTGTGAGTGGGTAGGGGTATAAGGGAAAGAATAAAAACGAGCATTACATAGTTATAAATTAGTACTCTTCCCCTACACCCCACCCCCCTATATCTCTAAACTTAGTCCTGACAAGGGTTTCAGATTTTCTTAGTGACATTTCCCTTACACCCCTACACCCTTATACCCTCACACCCACTCCCCAATCCCTACTTCTGACTCGGCTTCAGTGCTAACAAAACTTCTAGCTGACTGGTTGATTTATCTGGACTAGTAGCGGTAGCAGCAAAACCACGAATAGAACTTAAAAGAGCATTAACATCAGGTGGAATTGGTCTACCTTGACCTGCAAGGCGGTTGACTAAAGTCACAGTTTTATCCATATCTACATAGAAATAACCACCGTTCGGTTGTTGCAATGAACCTGTGACATTTTTAAAGGTATCGCTTTGATCGAGGGATGGGCTTTTAGCAGCAGCTAAAGCCTCGGCTACAGGTTCACCAACAGCTAAAAAGACGGTATCTTGGTCTAACCAAGCATGAGATAATAATGCGCCTTGTTTAGGTATTTGCCATTCTGTGACATCTTTACCACCGATGTTGCGGGTGGCGATGTTAACTCCTTGGGCTTTGGCTATGTTGTCAAGTTTTGTGAAGGTGGCTTCTGCGGTTTTGCGATCGCTTGTATCAAACACCAGCGCCCCACCAAAACCCACACTCGCTAACACACCTTGATTAGATGGAACTGCACCAATCCCAAATTCGCCATCCATCCAGCCAAAAACTTCTTTATCTAAGTCAATCTCGGCAGATTTTAGCTGAGTGCGGATTTGTTGGAGTGTTTGCTGAACTTCAGGATAATCTTTTGATTGTTCTGTGAAGGTTTGCCAACCACGGCTGATACCGTTACCACTAATTAATGCAAAGGTATCGCCAGGAAACTGGGACAATATTTTAGCTGGTGTGTTTTGATACTGAAACTTGCTGAGTTGCGGATCTAAATTAGCGATCGCTTTTACCCGCACTCCCTGATCATCAATACCCACACCAGCCACCATTGATTTTACCTGCTTCAACTGTGACAAGGTTTGGGGCGGCAAGGCTTTACCTTGGGTGTTGTTTATTGCCCATTGTTCTACCATCCCAGAGTAGTCTGGGACATAAACTTGTACAAGGGTATTTTGCAGATTTACATTTTGGCTGAGTAAACGATTAGCACCTTCCTTACTAGCAAAGGAAGGTTGACCTTTATAGGTATCAATTGCTTTTTCTACAGCTTGTTTGTCAGGAGATAAAATTAAATGACTATTATTAACAACTACACTATATGTTGGTCTACCCTTTTCCTCAGTAGTTTCTGTAATCTTCTCACCTTTATAGTCAATTTCTTGACTTTTCACTCCTTTTTGATTTTTTAATTTACTGGCAAAATTCAAAGCAGTTAATTTATCTTTGATCCCAATCACCATTAGCATGTTTGTGCTTTGTTGCACTTTTAATGGTGGATTGGCTCGATTGGTGGGAAATTTTAACTGAGCAGGTTGAGTTTTACTTGGTGGTAAAACAGCAATCATCACGCCACTAATCCAAGGTTTAATATCTTTATCGTAAGAAATATCACTACCTTTAAAAGTATTTTTATTGAAATCCTCTAAACTTTTCACCAGTAATTTTTGGGCTTCTGGTGTACCGAACTGCTGTAATTTTGCCCAAACTTGGTCATCAGTAGAAATGTAAGTAGTCATCAGGGCTGATTCAGGAACTAATTTAGCACTACCAATAGCCCCGGAAATATCTCCAGATGGCCCTTTGAACAAATAGGTATAGACTGCTATACCCCCTGTCACCGCCACAACTGCGCCAATTGCAGGTACTAAAAACTTTAATTTACTTTCAGGCATTGTTACTTTCCTCATTTTCCTCAGATTTTTACCGAGGGTAGTAAAAACGTCATTGTTGAGTTCTCGGAATTATTCAAGAAGAATTCAGAATCAATGAGGAGAAAATTCCTCACCACCCTTTTGCAGCCTACTTCAGATATCCGATGGAGTATGGTACTTCACCCATTTACTTATATGCGGCTTAGTACAAAACACGCCACGGAAATTTACTAGGTGCTTATATACTGGATTTTGACTCCAGACTCCTGAATTCCATTAAATAAACTTCACGATTTCTTAGGGTTTCACTGTTAAAATTAGTAAATCTACACACAAGCAGTAAAAAAAACACCAAAGAAATACTTCAATGAAATCAAAGCAAAATCCGTAAATGGTTATTCATCTTGAGAGATAGCCTGTGGTAAATTTGCAAGCTATCCTAATCTCATCAGCAAATTTGCCGAGTCTTGGTACTCAAGGAAAAATTATCAAGAACATCCCCACAGCAGCAGAGAAAGGTTCATGGGAATCTCCCCAAAATTGCAAAGATGGCATATTTTCTATCCGCTATTCGGATGAGTAAACATCACAAATAGCAGCATTCTCGAAAATTTACTTAAATTTTTTAAGATTAAAGGGTCAGTCAGCATCAATGTCGCATTCATATTTTGATACAGAAAATAACGGACGCAAATCTTTTGAGTTACCGGGAGCCAGACCACACTATAATCCAGATCGTCCTGGACAGGTAGAGCATATTTTTCTTGACCTGCACTTAGATATCCCCAAGCAAAGTTATCACGGTAGCTGTAGTATTCGCCTATTACCCATTCGTAGTGGAATTGACCGTTTAGTGCTGGATGCAGTCAACTTAAATATCCAGTCTGTACAAGTAGATGAGGTGGTGCAAAAATTTGACTACGACGGTGAACAGCTTGCTATTAAGCTTGACCAACCGACAGAACAAGGGAAAAGAATTTTAATTGCGATCGCCTACTCCGCCGAAAAACCCCAACGCGGTATATACTTTATCCAACCAGACAAACACTATCCCCACAAACCTACTCAAGTCTGGACTCAAGGAGAAGACGAAGACTCACGTTTTTGGTTTCCCTGTTTTGACTATCCCGGACAACTCTCCACATCAGAAATTCGCGTGCGGGTTCCCAAAGCATTAGTAGCGATTTCTAACGGTGAATTAATCGAAACCATCGAAGAAGGTTCCGAAAAAATTTATCATTGGTCACAGCAGCAAGTTCATCCTACATATTTAATGACTCTAGCTGTGGCTGACTTTGCCGAAATTCGAGATGAATGGCAAGGTAAACCAGTGACTTACTACGTGGAAAAAGGCCGGGAAGCAGATGCTAAACGCAGCATGGGCAAAACTCCCCGCATGGTCGAATTTTTGAGTGAAAAGTATGGTTATCCATATCCTTTTCCTAAATATGCCCAAGTTTGCGTTGATGACTTTATCTTTGGGGGGATGGAAAATACTTCCACCACCTTATTAACAGACCGTTGTCTTTTAGATGAACGCGCCGCTTTAGATAACCGCAACACCGAAAGTTTAGTTGTTCATGAACTGGCGCATCAATGGTTTGGTGATTTGCTAGTAATTAAGCATTGGTCTCATGCTTGGATTAAAGAAGGTATGGCTTCTTACTCTGAAGTTATGTGGACAGAACATGAATATAGTGCTGAAGAAGCTGCATACTATCGGTTAATAGAAGCGCGGAGTTATTTAAGCGAAGATCGCAGCCGTTACCGCCGCCCAATGGTGACTCATGTTTACCGCGAAGCCATTGAACTGTATGACCGCCACATCTACGAAAAAGGGTCTTGTGTTTATCACATGATTCGGGCGGAATTGGGTGAAGAATTATTTTGGCACGCCATTCAAACCTTTGTGCAGGATAATGCCCACAAAACTGTTGAAACAGTAGACTTACTCCGCGCCATTGATAAAGCCACAGGTAGAAATTTAGCTTTCTTATTCGACCAATATGTTTATCGTGGCGGTCATCCTGATTTTAAAGTGGCTTACTCTTGGGATGGTGATGCAAATTTAGCCAAGGTTACAGTTACTCAAACTCAAGCTGATAAAAATAGCAGTAAAAATTTATTTGACTTAAAAATCCCCATCGGTTTCGGCTACGTCCAAAAAGACTCCACAGAAAAACTCAGCACTCAGCACTCAGCACTCAGCACTTTTACAGTCCGAGTAAATGAAGCAGAACAAAGCTTCTACTTCCCACTATCAGCCAAGCCAGATTTTATTAGCTTTGATGTCGGCAATCATTTCTTAAAAACTGTCACTTTGGAATATCCCCTTCCTGAGTTGAAAGCGCAGTTAGAATCTGACCCTGACCCAATTTCTCGCATTTATGCAGCGACAGCTTTAGCGAAAAAAGGCGGTTTGGAAGCAACCAAAGCATTATCTAAAGCATTGACAAAAGAACCATTTTGGGGGGTGCGGGTGGAAGTTGCCAAACAACTAGCAGAAGTCAAGTTAGATCAAGCCTTTGATGGTTTAGTGGTGGGATTAAAAGATAAAAGTCCTTATGTGCGGCGTGCGGTTGTGAATGCACTGGCGACCATCAAAACCTATGATAGTTATAAGGCTGTGAAAGAGAGAGTGCAAGATGGCGATCGCAGTTATTATGTAGAAGCCGCAGCCGCTACAGCCATCGGCGCGATCGCAGCTGCTAATCTGGATGAAAAGCCCAAGGAAGAAAAGGTCATCAAGCTACTGAAATCAGTTTTAGAAGAAAAAGCTGGTTGGAATGAAGTAGTTCGTAGTGGTGCAGTTAACGGTTTAGCAGAACTCAAAACTTCCGAAGCCGCTTTAAATCTGTTGCTGGAATACACCAAACAAGGAGTTCCCCAAGCCTTACGGTTAGCGACAATCAAGGCTTTAGGTAAAATTTCCGTTGGTCAAACACCAGTTAACTTAGAACGGATTTTAGATAGATTAGCCGAACTCGCCAAAGAAACCTTCTTCTTAACCCAAGTAGCAGTAGTTACAGCCTTGGGTAAAATGGAAACACCCAAAGCAATTGACATTTTGCGATCGCTTGCTGAACAAACCCCCGATGGTCGCGTGCGTCGCTATGCTGACGAAGAAATTGCCAATGTCCAAAAACACATCGGCCCAGAAACCGCCCTGCGTCAATTGCGCGAAGAACTCGACCAACTCAAAAAACAAAACCAAGAACTCAAAAGCCGCTTAGAAAACTTAGAGGCGAAATCTAAGTAGAGGCTAGAGGCTGGGGGTTAGCGGTTAGTTATACCTGTAGGGTGCGTGAATGAAATGTCACGCACCTTTTGAATATTGAGAGCTTGGTTTCTCGCCAGCTAGAATGATTAGTGAGTAGAATGAGGTCTTGCAATCGATGACTTTTAATGATGTGGTCGAAGTAATCAAAAGTCTCTCCGTAGATGAGAAGCTTGAACTTCAACTTTTGTTGCAGCAATACCTCCGTGAAGAGCGCCGTGAAGAAATATACGACAATTTTCAGTCGGCAAAAATGGAACAGCAAAAAGGTGAACTGAAGTTTTCCTCCAACATCAATGAACTGAGACAACTGATAGAGGAGTAATCGTGGAAGTTAGTTTCAGTTCCGCATTTAAACGTGCTTTTAAAAAGCGCATCAAAGGCAACATAGATTTAGAAGCAAAGTTTTGGCAAAAACTGGAACAGTTCACTATAGATCCATTTGATCCAAGCTTGAAAACGCACAAACTATCGGGAAAGCTTCAAGAATTTTGGAGTTTTAGTGTAGATTACGATGAAAGAGTACTGTTCTACTTTACAGAAGACGGCAAAGCTGTATTTGTAGATATCGGTAGCCATGACGAGGTTTATTGAGCAGCACGAACTATTAGAAGATGTAGCCATGTTGCCAGATAACATTCTAGAGGAAATTCATAAAAACCCTAAAGACCATACCAAGTCTTGTAACTGCGACTTAGACGCGATGTTTGCAGACTAGAACAAGAAGCGCAGAACAGTTGTTAACTTGTCAGCCAAGCCCGATCTAAAGACGACAAAAACCACTAGTGAGCAAGTGCGATCGCTACAAGTCATCCGCCAAACTTGATAACTTGTAGCAGATAAACATAATCACATCCAAGCTCAGTAACAATATATCCAGAAAAAGCTTTTTCTTAACAATTCTTTAACCATTGCGGATTGGTTTTTGACCGATTTTCGCGGATTATTTGTACTTTTATAAAGTATAATTAAGAAAAAGATAAAAAAAAGAGGCAAGCACGGTAAGCTTTTATGGCTGCGTGTGTACCCGAAAAAAGGTAAAGTTTAATAGTTTTTTATAAAAAGCTAAGGTTATCCTAACGAGCAATCAGCTTGTACTTGGGGATGCCAAAAAACAAAAACAACAGTGTAGATTTCCCAGTTGAAGAGGCAACAAAAAGCGTGGGTCAGTATCAACCTGCTCAGCTAAAGCGGTATAATCCAGAAGCGATCGCTCGTCACTATCGTTACCGCCCCTGGTTAGCATGGGGACGCTTGCTGAGAATTATTTGGTCTTTTGCTGGATTCGTTTTGAGTCTAAAGTGGGATGAATGGCAAAATCAAGTAGAGCAGAATCGGGGAAAGCGAGCTACCCAGTTGCGTCAACTACTAACAAGCCTAGGCCCCACCTTCATTAAAGTTGGTCAAGCCCTCTCCACCCGGCCTGACCTGATTCGCAAAGATTTCTTAGAAGAGTTGGTAAAATTACAAGACCAACTGCCAGCTTTCGATAGTGCGATCGCATACACAATTATTGAAAAAGAACTTGATTGTCCCATATCAGCAGTTTACAGTGAATTATCACCAGAACCTGTAGCGGCGGCAAGTTTAGGTCAAGTTTATCGGGGACGTTTGATTAGTGGTGAAGAAGTCGCAGTCAAAGTACAACGCCCCAACCTCCGACCACTTCTCACCTTAGACCTTTATTTAATGCGTTGGGCTGCGAGTTGGCTTGCACCTTTGCTACCCCTAAATCTCGGTCACGATTTGACCTTAATTGTGGACGAGTTCGGGACAAAATTATTTGAAGAAATTGACTACATCAACGAAAGTCGCAACGCCGAAAAATTTGCCAACAACTTCCGCAACGACCCCCAGGTAAAAGTCCCGGCAATTTACTGGCGTTACACTAGCAGTCGGGTATTAACCCTAGAATGGATCAACGGCTTGAAGCTAACAGATACAAAAAGTATCCGTGCTGCTGGTTTAGATCCTGAAACTATTATCCAAATTGCTGTCACTTCTGGTTTGCGTCAACTGCTAGAGTTCGGCTTCTTCCACGCTGACCCCCATCCTGGTAACTTATTTGCTATGCCCGATGGTCGTATGGCTTACATCGACTTTGGCATGATGGATCAGTTAGAAGAAACCAGCAAAGAAAATTTAGTTGATGCTTTAGTACATTTGGTCAACAAAGACTATCTGGACTTAGCCACAGATTTTGTCAATTTGGGTTTTTTGACTGCCGACACAAATATTGTGCCAATTGTACCAGCATTAGAAACTGTGTTAGGCGATGCAATTGGTAAGAACGTTGGGGATTTTAACTTCAAAACCATTACCGATGAATTTTCGGAATTAATGTATGAATATCCCTTTCGAGTTCCGGCTAAGTTTGCGTTAATTATTCGCTCATTAGTCACACAAGAAGGAATTGCCCTCAGCCTTAACCCCAATTTTAAAATTGTGGAGGTTGGTTATCCTTACATTGCCCGACGCTTACTTACAGGCGAGTCTCCCCAATTGCGGCGACGGTTGCTGAACGTGCTGTTTAAAGATGGTAAATTCCAGTGGCAGCGATTGGAAAACTTAATTGCGATCGCCCGCACAGATGGTAACTTTGATGTATTACCTACAGCCCAAATGGGATTGCAATTTTTGTTATCAGAAGAAGGTAAATTTCTGCGGCGACAATTAGTATTAGCCCTCACAGAAGATGACCGTCTGCATACAGAAGAAGTACAACGCCTGTGGGATTTAGTCAAAGATGACATCAAACCCAATCGTTTAATAGATGTCGCCATTCGCTTATTAACCGAATTTTCTAGAGAAGGAGTAGCCGCTATTTTACCAAGAGCTACAGCTTTTGTTAATTTAGGAGATTCGGCATCAGGTATCACGCACTAAAACCTGCAAACTCCCATCTGATAACAGGAGGTAAAATTACCTCCTATCATTTTGATAGCGCATTATTACAAACAGTAAATTTTCTGACCTTTTAATATAATTCGGAGTTTTCATGTACTACTTCCCAGAACAACCACCTTATTTTCTTCTAGCTATTGGCTTATTTATTGCTGTAACTTCTGGTGTTGGTTTATCTGGCACACTTAAAATTATTGTGCAGAAATGGCAAAAAAATAGTACAGATAAATCCGAATCTCGTGTTTATTCTCAGCAATTATTAGTACCATTTATCGGTATTACTTTTGGTATTAGTCTTTTTCTTTATTCAGGTTTAGCTATCTTTGGCTTTCCTCCTATTCTGGCATTAGGAGTTGGTTTACCAATAAGTTTGTTGACTGGCTTATTAGTATGGTTGCAATTAAGCAGTATGCTCACCTTTGCCAAAACTCAAGGAATGCAATCCCTTGATTTAGATTCTTTATCTTAGAAACATTGGCTCAGAACTCAGAATTAATTTGTTGGTAAACCATATTTGCCACTTAAGATGTGTTACGTCTATGTAAAGACTCAGCACTTAAGATAGTAAAAATTAGTCGTAACACACCGTTTTTTTCTGTGCATTAAGTAACTCATTAAATCATGAGCTAAATCAGCCCAAAACTCCATTGCCCCTATCCAAAAAGCACTCTGCCTGCGGTGCAGTGGAAGTTTAGGAAGAAGTCTAAACTAGACTTTTAGCTATTCTTTAGCAGACTTGAGGATGATTTAGGTTAAAGTAGCGCAAACAAATGTATTTATGAGGTGAAAGCTTATGCGCCTTTTTGTTTGTTCTCTTTTACTAGTCATCAGCCTATTATTCTCATTTACGCCACTGGTAAAATCGGCGACACCTTCTTCTGATATTGAGGAATATCTGATAAATGCTCAATTTCAGGAGGGAGAAGCAGCTTTTACAGCTAAACTTCAAGAAAACAACAATGATGACTTGACGCGATTTAAGTTGGGCGTTGTGCAGTTGATGGGTGCAACTCAAAGGTTAACCCAGTCGCTTTACCGTTATGGCGTGCAGCAAAATTTTGTTACTCAGTTTTTCCCAATTTTACGTCTGCCTGTACCGATAAATCCTAAACCAGAGCCAGTCACTTATCAAGATACAAGAAATGTTTTGCAGAACTTACTCAATGATTTAACTCAAGTCAAGGATACCCTGGAACCAATCAAAGATAATCAAGTTAAGCTACCGCTAAGGCTGGGTTTAACAAGGTTGGATATCAACGGAGATGGTAAGTTAGTAGAGGATGAGTCTTTCTGGAAGACTTTTAGCTTATTGACAGGGATACCAGCCAGCGAAAAAGCTGCCCAAAATTTAGCGATCGCTTTTGATGCGGGTGATGTAATTTGGCTAAGGGGATACTGCAATTTACTATCTGCGATCGCTCAGATCGTTTTAGCTTACGATGAAAGTAAACTTTTTGATGCCACGGCTCATTTAATTTTTGCTCAACCAAAAACCCCTTATCCCTTTCTGGTTGAGGGTAGAAGCCCATCTGGTAGTTTTGACTTTGATATTATTACCGACATCGTTGCGTTCGTTCATTTAATGAATTTTCCCGTGGCTGAACCAGAACGTTTAACCACTGCAATGGAAAATTTACGCACAGTCACAGCCTTAAGTCGTCAATCTTGGGATTTGATTTTAGCCGAAACTGATAATGACCGGGAATGGCTACCCAATCCTCAACAAAAAGGGGTAATTCCCAATGCAGTCGTTACTAAACCCATGATTGATGAGTGGCTGAATTTTTTAAATGAGACCGATGCGTTATTAACAGGTCAAAAACTAGTCCCACTCTGGAGAAAACGCGAAGTTAGAGGTATTAATCTCAACAAGGTCTTTACTCAGCCGCAAACCTTTGATTTAGTTTTATGGGTGCAAGGAACTGCCCCTGCACCTTATTTAGAGTTAGGTAAACTCACAGATACAAATACTTGGTTGCGGTTGTTAGAAGTGTTCCGAGGGCAATTCTTCCAGTTCGCAGCTTGGTTTAATTAATCCCAAATTTTAGCCGAAGTAGAGATTTTGTATACAAAGTCTCTACTTTGAAGCGTAGATAACTTCTACAGAGTCGAAAGTTAAAAATTTCGTGCTGTTTCAGTAAAAGTTTTGTATAGCTCAACAGGAATGTTCACCAAAGTTAACAAATTTATGCTACGCAATGTTACTGTATTTGTATTGCGTTATCCTTGACTAAACTGTATTTGTAAAACTTTAACCACAATAGTAAGTGTATGAACTAAGTTCTTCACAATACCTGTGTACTGAAAATTGACTAACGTATTAGTTAGTTAGTCAAGTCCAAAATTTGCCAGGGCATAGCAACAGACAAGGTAACTTATAAGCATTCCCAGCATCTTTACCACAATTGCGAAAATAGTTTTTACTGCATCAAAACCCAGTCGTTTAATTTACAAACACTATGCTGAAGTCAGAAAAACACCCTTACCTGTCACAAGCTAAATCTGCTCAGTTTAACAACAATGATGATGACGAGTTGCATATAGGTCAGATTTTTGCCATTTTGCGTCGTCGATTGCTGTTAATTTCTGGAATAACTGCTTTAGTAGCTACAGCAGCAGTGTTAAAGGCCGAAACCGACCCTCCAGTATATCTCGGCTCGTTTGATATTTTAACGAGGCAGGTAACGGGTGAAACTAAGGTAATAGCTAGTGTGCCTCAAACAATTTCTGATGAAGACGCAACTCCTAGTGTTTCGGTATCATCAGGCAAGGGTGGAAGCAACGGTAATACCACAATTCAAGTCTTACGTAGTCCCAGAGTACTTGATCCGATTGTGGAAAAGCTTAAGCCCAAATATCCATACATTAATTATAATTTGCTAGTTTCTGGCTTAATTATCGGCTCAGAATCACCAGACATTTTAACTGTTCAATATACGCACCCAGACAAACAACTAGTAAGTGATGTTTCTAAGCTACTAGCTGATGCTTATTTAGCTTATAGTTTACAAGAACGTCAGTTAGATGTTGATCAAGCAATTGAGTTTGTTGATAAACAAAGACAGCCAATAGAAGCGAGAGTCAAATATTGGCAAAATCAACTCCGCAATTTACAAGTAGAAAATAATTTAATTGATCCAGCCCAAAGAGCGCAAGAATTAGCTAGTCAACTGGCTGGGTTGCGACAACAGCGCATCGAAAATCGCCTACAACTAGAACAATTAGTCGCCAGATATCAGGATTTACAAAGAGAATTAGCCAGAAACCCTGGTGAAAAAGCAGGTAATTCTTTACTGAGTGAAAATGGGCGTTATCAAAAAATACTAGATCAAATCCAAGCCGTTGATATTGAAATTGCCCAAAAGGCAGCAGTATATACACCAGATAACCCAGCTATGGTGACGCTAACAGATAGGAGAGCTTATTTGCTTCCTTTATTGGCTGGTGAGGAAATGCGTCTGCAAAAAGAATTGCAAAGCCAAATTCGGTCTGTTTCCGCCCGTGATAAATTTTTGTATGACAAAATCACAACTCTGAATAACGATGTCAGATACTTAGCGACTCTGACTCGTACCTATAGTAATATTCAGCAACAATTAGAAATTTCTAACAGTTCTCTGACGCAATTTACTACTAAACAACAAGCACTAGAAATTGAAAAAGCTCAAAAACAACAACCTTGGCGATTACTTGATCCTAAATTAGCATCAGTTGATAAACCAAGTGCAATTTCTAACAATGCCAAGCTAAACTTAGCTATTGGTGGCATTTTAGGGTTGGTGTTGGGTATAGGGGCAGCTTTGATTGTTGATAAATTGAGTAATATTTTCTACACTGTTCAAGAGTTGAAGAACAGTGCTAAGTTGCCATTACTAGGAATTGTACCTTTAAGAAAAGAACTAGAATCAGCACCACAATCAACTTTATCTAGAGGTTTACAACAAACTAATCGAGCTTCTTTCTTTGAAATTTACCGATCGCTCTACACCAATATCATGTTATTGGGTTCTGATGACCCGATTCGCTCGTTGGTAATTAGCTCTGCTGGCCAGGGAGATGGTAAATCTACGGTGGCTGTACATTTAGCACAGGCCGCTGCGGCAATGGGTCAGAGAGTGTTATTAGTAGACTCTAACCTGCGTTGTCCTAGTTTGCACCAGCGTCTGGGTGTATTGAATGTCCAGGGTTTGACTGATGTCATTGCCCAAGATTTAGATTGGGAAAATGTGATTGAGCGATCGCCAATAGAAGATAATCTATTTGTGATGACTGCGGGGCCGACACCTCCCGATTCTGTCAGATTACTAGCTTCTAAGAAAATGCAGGATTTAATGAACGAACTGCAAAGCAACTTTGATTTAGTAATTTATGACACTCCCCCATTGCTAGGGTTTGCTGATGCTTACCTGTTAGCATCTAACACCAATGGTATTGTTATGGTAGCTGGCTTGGGTCATTTGAAACGTACTGCCCTCAAGCAAGTATTAGAAGAAATTCAAATTTCTGGTACACCCCTGTTAGGGATGATTGCCAACAAATCAAAAGATTCCACACCTGTTTCCCATGACTACTATCAGCAATATTACAAAAAGAGTACCAGTGCTGAAATTGTCGAAGTAGAAACACCAAATAGCGACGAACAAGCTAACTCTGTTTTTAGAGGCATCAGACGACGCTAAATTAAAGGTTGTCATTAGTCCTTTGTCAATACCAATGACTAATGACAAAGGACTAATGACAACTTCAGAAACTATTTACGCATCTGGCGATTTTAAAGCTTGGTCTAAAACTTGCCTCGCCTGTTCTGCTTTAGCTCGTGCTTCTTGGTAACGCAGATTTGCTTGAGCGAAATTTTTCAGAACTTTAAAGCCTTCTTTCAGACGCGTAATTTCTTCTTCGGTGACAGAGTTATCAGAGAACAAAATATCAACAGCTTTGCGAAGTTCTAAGGCTTCCGTGCGGGATTCTTGCACTTTCAACTTGAGTGTTGCTAAATTACTTAACACTTGGACTGCTTGAGTAATAGCATCTTCACTATTGTTATGGTCACTGGTTGATTCTTTGACCTCAATTAATTGTTGCGGGCCGAATCCTTCTTCTAATTCCGTGGGAAGTTTACCCGCATCCATCAGTTCCATCAACTGATCCATTGCTTTATCACGAGCTTTAGCAGAATCTTTGCCAGGAACGGAAAGGATAATTTCTGGGCTTTGGGCGAGAGTGTACTGAACCATATTTGAGGACAGAAAATTTGCTGATTAACCAAGCCAAGGCAAATAATTTTAACATGGTAAAAGTGGCGATTAATATCTTTTAGATTGAAAAATTAATTATTCTTGTTGTTGGTTGGGTGAATCAATCAGGAGTTAATCAGTATTCTTTCAAGTCTCCAAAAATAAAACTTTATACTAGAGAAAGATAGAATAAATTGAAACAGGAGGGGAGAGCGATGGCTCCAAATCCAGCGATCATGAATGCTGTGGAGCAACTGGGTTATCGAGTTACCATTGGTGATGTTGCCACCCAAGCAGGCTTAAAAATTGCAGAAGCCAATCAAGGTTTATTGGCTTTAGCTACTGATGCTGGTGGACATTTGCAAGTAGCAGAAACAGGTGATATTGTTTACCTATTTCCACAAAATTTTAGAGCAATTTTACGGAATAAATATTTTCAGTTACGTTTGCAAGAATGGTGGCAAAAAATTTGGAAAGTTCTTTTCTACCTGATTCGCATTTCTTTTGGGATATTTTTAGTTGTTTCGATCGCGCTAATTACTATTAGCATCATTATAATTATCACTGCGGCTAATTCCGATCGCGATAACGACAACCGAGGTAGTAGCGATCGCGGCGGCGGCTTCTTCTTTTTCCCCGATTTATTTTGGTATTTTAGTCCCAACTACTACGATACTTCCTACCAACAAAGGCGACAAAACAGCCGCCAAGGTAGAGGTAGTGAAATGAATTTCTTTGAAGCGGTGTTTTCCTTTTTATTTGGTGATGGTAATCCTAATGCCAAATTAGAAGAACGTCGCTGGCAAGAAATAGCTACTGTCATTCGCCGTCAGGGTGGTGCAGTCGCAGCAGAACAAATTACGCCATATTTAGATGACCTTGGCCCCAGTTATAGACAAGAGTACGAAGATTATATGCTGCCTGTACTGTTGCGCTTTAACGGGGAACCAAAAGTGAGTTCCCAAGGGGAAATAATTTACTATTTTCCCGAATTACAAGTTCAAGCCAGTCAAAAAAATCGTCAGTCAGTACAACCTTATTTAGAAGAATCACCTTGGCGTTTTAGTCAAGCTGATTCTGGACAAATTATGCTAAGTGCTGGCTTAGGAGTCCTCAATTTTGTCGGTGCTTTAATCCTGGGAAATTTAATCAGAGATGGGATTGCGGCTGCACAATTAGGCGGATTAGTTGCTTTTGTCCAAGGAATTTATTGGCTGCTGTTGGCTTATGGTGTAGGATTTTTGGGTGTACCACTAGTACGTTATTTCTGGATTCAGTGGCGTAATCAAAAAATTACAGCACGTAACCGCGATCGCTTATCTCGCGCTAGACTATTAACCGATCCAGATGGAAATTTACAGCAAAAAATTGACTTTGCTCAACAGTTTGCCACTGAAAAAATCATTGAAAACAAAGATTTAGTCTACACCACCGAAACCGACTTATTAGAACAGGAAATTCAGAACTCTGCCCAAATCGAAGCTGCTAAAGATGGGGAGTCGGGAGTCGGGAATAGGGAGTAGGGCTAAGATGGGGAGTGGGGAGTAGGGAATAGGGAATAGGGGTATATATATTACGCCACACACCCTTGCACCCTTACACCCAATCTTTATAGACAATAGTCCTGTCCCACTCCCCACTAACTACTCCCTCATTACTTCGCTTTAATCGGTGTGAGGGCTACACCTTGATAATAATGACCCAAAATTTGCAGGTGAGTAATGCCGCGTCGAGCTAGGTTGTATGCTCCCCATTGGCTCATTCCTAATCCATGACCAAAGCCTAAGCCTTGCAGCACAAAACTACCATCTGCACTTTTACTGACATTAAAACGAGTACTTCTTAGCTTTAGTGTAGTACGTACCGCCTCACCTTCTAAGACTTTTGTACCTTTATCGCCCACAATTTTTAAAGCTTTGACACTGCGGAAAGGTGAGAATTTTTCGGGAATGATTTCCTTAACATTGCCGACACCAGAAATTCTGGCGCTAATTTCCGCAGGGGAAAAAGTTTTTACCCAATTGCATTCTTTGACATCTTGATCGTAGTCCTGCACAGCCCGCAGGTAAGGCAAAGTATTTCCCCAGACATCTTCCACATTTTCGGTATGTCCGCCCGAACAAGCATGGAAAACCGAGAGAATAATTTTGTTGTTATAAGTTAGGACTTGTCCCGCCGTATCATCAACAGCTGCGTAAGTAGAAGGAGATTCACTCATGACTCCTTTGTAAATTTGCCAGCGATCGGGACTATCACCTAAATCGTAGATGGGGTTATTGCGTTGTTTTTCCCGTTCGTAGAGAGCGTAGGTGCGAGCTGCGATCGCTTGGGCTTTCAAAGCTTCCTGGGGCCAGCTGCTATCCATTTCGCCGCCTAGAACACTGTAGAGGTATTCTTCCGCATCTACCCAGTTAACTGCCGTTAAACCTTTTTCTGTGGGGGCAACTAAGGTTCTTCCACGATACCAGCGATCGCCAATATAAACAAATCCTTTACCA
Organism: Aulosira sp. FACHB-615; assembly: GCF_014698045.1. Taxonomy (GTDB): domain Bacteria; phylum Cyanobacteriota; class Cyanobacteriia; order Cyanobacteriales; family Nostocaceae; genus Nostoc_B. The sequence goes on along the minus strand of NZ_JACJSE010000003.1, from coordinate 497,590 downwards.
GTTGGCTCAATCCAAAATAAACCAGATTGCCACTTATCTAAAGCCACTCCCCCCGGAACTGACTGGGCGTAATAAGCACTCATCGCCGGCAATTGTCCTAAAGTCTTTCCCGTACTATCCTTTACCAAGGCAGCCGTAGAACTACCGACTTTAACTTGATTAACTCCCCTCTCAATCGCCACTCGTAAAATCACTGATGCTTGAGCAGGAGCAACCAAAACAATCCACAAGAGGATACCCATCCACCAATGCCGGAATTTAAACTGAGAAAATAAAGAGCCTAAAAACAGTTGGAATTTCATGCTGATCATCTAATCACACTAGTATCTGCTTGACGCTTTTGGCATCTACCACTCAAGATGAGACAGTTCTCCAACATAGGAGGTTGCCGCCTCCTATCAATTATGCAATGTATTTTTAGTAGGCAACCAAAAAAGCACAGAGCAGAAAATTAATGGTAAATGAATATAATTAAACCTGCTGGTGGCTTCTTACGCCATTAGCAATAATACCAATTAAATTTAAATGGCTCAAAATTTCTTGAGCTTGCATTAAATCACCTTGAGTTAGTTGACCCATTCGTCCTACCATAACAATTTCATGGCAATATCCAGCTAAAATTCTCGCATCGGCTGTACCCAAAATTGGCGGCGCATCAACTAACACTAAGTCATAGCTTTGCTCAAATCCCTTGATCAGTTCTTTCATTCGTTGAGAATTGAGTAATCTGATAGTATCATCTGGTTTTGGCCCAGCCGTCAACACATCAATTGACGGGTGAACAGGCTGGATATAATTATGAATGTGGTTGCTTGTTTCATCCAGTAATAATAGAGATAAACCCCAATCATTGGATAATTGCAGCATTTTATGTAAATGGGGATACCGCAAATTGGCATCAATTAAGAGAATGCGTCGGTGCATTCTGGCTGCACTAGCCGCCAATCCGAGTAACACAGTCGTTTTTCCTTCCCCTGATAAAGCAGAAGTAAACATCAAAGATTTAAAAGGCAAAGGAGACTTAGATATTTGCAGATTTTGATAGAGAATATCTAAGGTTTCATGACAAGGCAACCAACTGTCAGTTTCGGTAAAAGTAGAAGCAATATTATTTTGTTTATGACCTGAAATATTTGGTAGCCATTTTGTCAAGCCTCTGGGTGCTAGTTTCGGCACAGAACCTAGTAACCGTAAATTGGTTGACTGCTGTAATTCTTTTGTAGAATAAATGGTGCGGGTAAACATTCCCCAACTTAAGGCGATCGCAATTCCTAAAATTGGACTCAGTACGACACCTCCTAACAACAGTGATAATCTGTTAATTCCTGTTAGTTTGCCTAAACTCGGTTCCTCTAATACTTCCCATCCCAAACCACCTTGGGCAATTTTCAAACCCAAAGATTGTTGAGCTTGTAATAATTGTTCTAGTTGTTTACGTTTAGCCTGTACTTCTGGCAATAAACGGTTATATTGCGCTAATAAACTTGGGTATTGACTAAATTCAAATCTGAGTTTTTGTTCGGTTTCAGCTAAACTTTTTTCGTTAGCTATTAGTCCTAAAGCTGTAGTTTGGACTTGAATTAACTCTTGTAATAATTGCGGATCAGCACCTTCTGTTTGTACTGAACTATCAGTAGATTGTCTGATATCTGTTAATAATTGATTTGACTCTCTTTTTAAGAGTACTAACTGATTTTGGCGTTGTTCTTTCAGTTGTTGGATGATGGGAGACTCATTTGTATAACGTTTCTGCTCTCTAGCTAAAGCAAGTTCCGTCTTTTTAAAATCATCTAATAGTGTTTGGTAGCTACTTGATTGATTTAGTTGAGCCGCCATTCTCGCTTTGCGCGATGAAGTAGCAACTTCTTGTTGTAAGTTATTATAGCGAGCTTGGACATCTTGAATTTGGGCGCGGGTGATTTGTAGTTGCTGTTGTACCGCCGCCAAAGATTCAATTAAAATTTTGCTTTGTACTTCTGGATCAAGTAGATTATGTTTTCGGCGAAAATGCTCTAAGTTTTTTTCTGCTTGATTCACCTCTTTTTTCATTTGCGGTATACGAACATTAATAAAAGCCAGACCTTTATTTAAACGTTCTTTTTGTTGTTGGATATGATAATTTTGATAAACTTGCTGTAGTGCTTGTAAAACTTTCTGGCTTCTAACTGGATCTTCATCATTGAAGGTCACTTCTAATATTTGTAAGGGCAGATTATTAGAGATTGTTTTTTCATCTAACTTTGTGATCGAAAGCTTGGCTTGCTTGCCGTTAATATCTTCGATTGTAATATCTGGATATTCAGCTTTTAGTAAAGATACAGCTTCTGCAATGAGTTGGGGACTCAACAGCATTTTCATCTGTGCTGTGTAATCTACAACTGGTGAGTTTAATCCCACAATATCACTACCAGCAAGATTCATAATATTATTAGCTGTGTTACCTGCATTTGCATCAGCAGTCACAAGCAACTGCATAGAACTTTGGTAATTAGTTTTAGTGTTAATCGCAACTAAACTAATCACAGACATCACCGCACAAGAAACACCTAATACTAAATAGCGCCGACGACGCAAAATAGCAGATACTTGTTTAATATTAAATTTGTGGAATGGTAAGTTTAGAGTAATTTGCTGTTGATTAAAAATCATCTTAGCCTCTACGAAATATTTACTTATTTAATCAATTCACCAGAATCAAATCCAGGAATATTTTTAGTAATTACAAAAACGTTTGATTCTCATCAAGCAAAAAATCAACTTATGTAATTTAATTTGGTAGAGTTTTCGACACTTATGAATCTATGGATTCAATAAAATATTTTTTGAGCGTAAATAATTCAAAGCCAATAGTCAATACTCTCGCTAAATCTTCATTAGATGCTACTAATGAAAATTTTGCTACAACTAAGATAATTTAAATCACAATATCCTGGTAGTGATAAATAATGCTGGTATTACAGTAGCAAAATATATTGCTGTCAATTTGAGTTAAGCCGAGTAAATAACAATACTTATATATCTCACTCAAACATGAGTAAAATAAGCTTAATATCTAATATCAGACTTGGTTTGGCTAAGTAAAAAACAAAAATATTCGATGTTCAATGTTGTAAAAATATCTTTTACTAACATTTGCAAATTACAATTATTTGTATAGAAAAATATAGTAATTATCTCGAAAAAATATAACTAGTTAATAACCGTGTATTCTATTTTTTACGAGCGATCGCTAAAAAGAGTTAATTTTTAGTTATTGTGACTCATGAGTTAAGTGAAAAATTTATAAACTTACAAGATTCTTCCTGGTAAACGCTGAGGTAGCGCGTATGAACAAAATTTGGCTCATAAATCTTGGATATCTTTACGTAGATGGAAAAGCTTTAACCCAGCCTAATTGAATAGCTTGATCTAAAACGATCGCAGCTACAATAAACCACAGCACACTTTCCCCGGCTAACACAACACCCGCCAAACTCCAGTCAAGTTCTAGCTGTGCTAACCCCCGCACTAAACCAAAAGCCATCACCCCACCAGCTTTGAGTTGCAGATTTTGGTCTTGGCGAATGATATAACGGTAAGTAACACCAAACAGTAAACCAGAGAACGTGGCGATCGTCCAACTGATCAACAACTGCCAATCCCACTTCACTTGTAAACTAATCAATATCTCAAAATATCTTGCCAACACCAGAGTGTTGAGTAAACTTGTCATCAAGCAGATAACACCCAACGTTAAACCGCCAATTATCCCTGCTTTGAGAGACTCTAAGCGTTCAGTCATCAGTAGTGGATCGGAAATTCTGTTCATTGTCTCAATGGGGAGTGGGCCCGAATTTCTCGCGTATGGGTAGCGGGTGTGGAGAGAGAGGGGAGTGTGGGGAGTGTGGGGGGAAAGATTTTTTCACCATCCTCCCACACTTCCCACCCCTCCCACACCCCTGGATTTCTCTCTTGTGAGAAATCCAGGTTCAGACTTCCTCGTATCCAGTTCCAGGTATGATAAATATTAGAGACCTTTTGTAATGATTTGCCAAATTTAAGACTATGGGAATTTTGACATTGGGATGGGTATCACTGTTAGTTGTGTTCACTTGGTCGATCGCAATGGTAGTTTGGGGACGCAACGGACTATAGGGGAATCGTGGAAAGTCCATTTCTGAGTATTCTGGCATTACTGGCGTTAGTACTGTTAATCGCAGTTACTGGTGGCGTTGGCTACTTAACCTTGGCAGACTGGCGCGATCGCCGTCTTCGGGAAGTCGAAAAACGCGAACAACGCCGCGCATCGCCCAAAAAGCGATAATGCGATCGCAGTTGAATTATTTTCTTACAGGAATGCGATATTTGCGATCGCATTCCTGTCTTGTTTGCAGGTATTTCAATGTAAATAGCGATCGCCAACAAAATTCCTGAACCATTTCGATAGTAATCAAAACTGCTTTACTAGCACCAAAATCAACTAATACAAATCTTAATTTTTATAGTGAACCTACTCTTTTACTAGTTAACTACATAACTTATTAATCAATTTGTTAAGTTGACATAAAATCTCTTAAAATCTGTTTTGATTGTTTAAATTATTCGTATAGTTTAGGATGAAGGACTTGTAAAGATTACTTTTTGGTAATACAGATTTTTTGATTAATCAAGTCAGAGTCTTATCATTAAATTCAACTTAGAGATGATTTATTAAGTAAACCTCAAATTTTCGGCTGTGTTGTAGTAACTTGTAACGCACGAAAAAATTCTGAGCAATATTCAGACTGGATAATCAAAGCTAAAATGAGCAACTTGATCCTTACTGAGTAACTTTTAATTTACGTAAATCATCATCAATGAAGTTAGCAATAACTTGAGTCTTTGACTGTTATCTTTTTAAGAAATTAGGGAACTCTACAATAGAAGACTTTCAATATTTAAAGTCCTACCAGGAATGGAAAACTCTTACACCATAAACTCAGATTCAAAACCAACAGAATATTCTTCAGAAAACCATTTCTCCCCAGTTCAGAGTGAGAAGCAAAAAGCCTTATCTGGAGTCATTGCCAGGATTCGAGAAACTTTAGACATAGACACCATATTTAAAATTACAGTTACAGAAGTCAGACAATTACTCAAAACTGATCGAGTGGGTGTGTTTCGTTTTTATCCTGAGTTGGGATGGGAGGGAGAATTCATCTATGAAGATGTCGATTCTGAATGGGTTTCAGCCCTATCGGCTAAACTACGCGATCATTGCTTTGCTGCGGAATTTGCTGGACTATATCAAGAAGGGCGAATTCATGCAATGGCAGATATCTATCAAGCGAGTGTGAGCGATTGTCATGTCCAGATTTTAGAGCGATTCCAAGTCCGGGCTAACATTGTAGCCTCCTTGATGAAAGGCAAAGATTTATGGGGATTGTTATGTATTCATCAATGTAGTAACCCTCGCCAATGGGAAGAATCAGAAATTGAGTTTGTGCAACTGATCGCCGCACATTTAGGAGTTGCTTTACAACAAGCCGATTATCTCGAACAAGTAAAAATACAATCAACACAACTAGCACAAGCACAAGCCAGGGCAAAAGCAGCAGAATGGCAAAAAACCATTGCCATCACCGTCGAAAAAATTCGTCAATCTCTAGATTTAGACAGCATTTTCCACACCAGCACAGTCGAAATCAGACAGTTACTAAATGCCGATCGCGTCGCTATTTATCGCTTTAATCATGATTGGAGTGGTGAATTTGTCTTTGAATCAGTAGCCGAAGGTTGGATTTCGCTGATTGATGAACAGTCAAATAAACCACAATTAAAAGAAAATGTCAGCGAGTGTAGCGTCAAAGATTTAGCTGAAACCCCCGTCATGGATACGTATTTACAAGATACAGAAGGGGGGATGTTTGCTAGAAGCGAAGTCTATCGTATTTGTTGTGATATTTATGATTATGGTTTTACCGACTGTTACATCAAAGTTTTAGAAAGCTATCAAGCTAGAGCTTATGTGATTATTGCCATTTACCACGGTCAAAAACTGTGGGGTTTATTGGCAGTTTATCAAAACTCCGATCGCCGCGATTGGCAAGAAGATGAAGTCTACTTACTCACTCAAGTTAGTACTCAACTAGGTGTCGCCTTACAACAAGCCGAATTTTTACAACAAATGCAGCTGCAAGCAGCAGAACTGAGTAAAGCGGCTGAACGTCAAAGGGCGCTGGCAAATACCGTCGAAAAAATTCGCCAATCCCTAGATATTGACGCAATTTTTAAAACCACTACCCAAGAAGTGAGAAGACTTTTGGATGTGGAAAGAGTCGCAATTTATCGCTTTTACCCTGACTGGAGTGGTGAATTTGTCGCTGATTCCATTGTGGATGGTTGGACACCAGTTGTTAAACCCCAGCCAGTGACAGAACGTGTCTTATTAAAAGAAACCCAAGCTGGTAAATATCCTCGTCATGAAGTGTTTGTGCCAATATCCCAAGGCGAAAAGTTATGGGGATTGTTGGTAGCTTATCAAAACTCCCACCCTCGTTATTGGCAAGATGAAGAAATCAACTTACTCGCGCAGGTTGGTATACAGTTAGGCGTTGCATTACAGCAAGCAGAAGCTTTAAAACAAGTGCAGTTGCAAGCTGAACAACTAGCAAAAGCAGCTGAACGCGAACGCAAAGCCGCCCAAAGAGAAAAAGCCTTAGCCACTACAGTCGAAAAAATTCGGCAATCTCTGGACTTGAACACCATTTTTGTCACCAGTACCAAAGAAGTGCAGCGATTGTTAGAAGTAGATCAGGTGACAATTTATCGTTTTCGTCCTGATTGGAGTGGTGAATTTGTGGCTGAGTCAGCCGCCCCAGGCTGGGCTTCAGTCCGTAAACTTTTAAGTGTGATTGCCAATGATTACTTACAAACAACCCAAGGCGGAGATTTTGCTAAAGGACACACTCTGGTAGTCAGAGATATTTATAACAATCAAGAGGCTCACAAATATATATCTTTGAGTCAGTTAATGGAAGCACGTTCTTATATGATTGTGCCGATTTTCCAAGGTGATAAACTTTGGGGATTACTAGCGGCTTATCACAACACAGCCGCCCGCAATTGGAAAGAAGATGAAATCGATTTATTAGTACAAATTGGTAATCAATTAGGTGTCGGACTCCAGCAAGCAGAATTATTAGAACAAACTCAAAGGCAAAAAGAAGAACTCCGGCAAACTCTCCAAGAATTACAGCAAACTCAAAGCCAGTTAATTCAAAGTGAAAAAATGGCTGGGTTAGGGCAACTAGTTGCAGGTATAGCCCACGAAATTAATAACCCAATTAGTTTTATTTTTGGCAATATTAGTTATTTACACGACTATACTGAAGACTTACTCACCTTGCTGGGGATGTATCAGAAACATTATCCCAGAGCCAAAGCCGAAATTAGAGAATTTGGTGAAAAAATAGATGTAGATTTTATTACTAATGATTTGCCAAAAATGCTCAACTCCATGACAATGGGAGCAGATAGAATTTCGCAATTGGTTTTATCTTTACGCACCTTTGCCAGATTGGATGAAGCAGAAAAAAAACCTGTGGATTTGCATGAAGGAATTGAAAGCACTTTGTTGATTCTGCAACATCGCCTGCAAGCAAATGAAAATTCTTCAGGAATTGAAATTATTAAAGAATATAGTGAATTACCCCGTGTAATTTGCTATGCGGCGCAGATGAATCAAGTCTTTATGAATATTCTCAATAATGCGATTGATGCGCTCGAAGATGCGGTGATAAACGGCAAACTTATAGACAAGCCAAAAATTTGGATTCGGACAAAAGTTATAGAAGAAAATACTATTCAAATCAAAATTGCGGACAATGGTTGTGGTATTCCCCATAATTTGCGATCGCGCATTTTTGAACCATTCTTTACCACCAAGCAACCAGGCCAAGGTACAGGTTTAGGTTTATCCATCAGCTACCAAATTATTGTAGATAAACATGGTGGTAACATCAAGTGTGTTTCTCCACCAGGAAAGGGTTGTGAGATGTTAATTGAAATTCCTCTGTAAGTATGTTGGTACAAATCAAGCTAACTACTCAAGGTTGTCATTGGTCATTTGTCATTGGTAATTAATTTGTAATTGAGAAATACACAGGACTTATGCACAAAGATTATTCGTGGAGATTGGGTGAAAGGGTTTGGGGTGTAAGAATTTTGAATAAGTATACACGCCACTTGGCTCAAGTCGGGAAACCCGCCCACGCCAGTGGCTCCCCTATACCCCTGAACCCCTACACCCTCACCAAAACCATTGATTTTTCGTTTTGATGCGTAAGTCCTAATACACTAGATGTAGGAACCCAACAAATTTTTAATCATGTTGGGTTTCATACTGTCAAATCAACATTGAGTTTTGAGCTTACCAATTAAGGTATTGAGATTAATTTGGCTAGGCCAGCCTAGAGGAAGATTACTGGAATTGTACCCGCGATCGCGTAAATCTTGAATATAGCGATTACGAATATAAGTAGTATCAAAGTTACCCAAACCATTAAAATATAGATCCGTTAGGTGAGCCGGATCTAAAGCCATTTCACCTCTATAAACTGCGCCATCATTGGAATCATCCCAACCCCAAGGTGTATTGGCAGAATTATTGCTACAAGTTGGTAAACCAGCACCACAACCACCGCTAGAATCTCCTCTGAATGTTCCCCAGTTGGCATAAGTTATCCCTGTAGAATTAGAGGCTTGATTTAATTGATTTTGCCACAAACCACCAGAGGCAAAGACATCAATTAAGGAATAAAGTACACTGCGATCGTTACCCGATGCGGGTACTTCCGCAGTAGTTTTAGAAGGATAGTAGATAATGCCATCTGCACTGCTGTTTCCATCAAAATTTCCGGCGTAAGGCCAAGCTTTCAAGCCATGTCCTTTGGCTTCCTGAGTCGTCAACGGATGCAGAGAACCGTTATAACTACTTAGCGTCAGGCTTCCATCAATACTTTCGGAACCATTTGTTAAAGGACTACCACTGGGCGTAAAGGAATAAAAGTCGGTATGAAAGACAGTGACAACACCTTCGAGTTTGCCATAAGTAGAACCATCCTTACGTACGATCGCCAGTAAACCTTCTAAATCATTTTCATGTTCTTGATCAAAAGGAGTATCAGTCCAATCTTGGGGATGGAAAAAAGAATAGGTGATAAATCTGTGAGTACAAGTCTCAGCCACAGAATAGTAAGCATAAGCATTTAAGGGATAAGCCGCCAGATTATCCCAATTATTTGTTCCGAGCCAATCTCCGTCATAGTTAAACCGCGTAATATAGTCACCGCTATATTTGGTACTGTCCGTATCTTGATAGTGAATTGGCGCATGATAAGCCGCTAAATCTAAATCAGTGGGAGTTTGGGCAATTCCTTTCAACTCTGTTAAAGTCCCAAGGGCAATTGCTACTATCATCCCCATCGCCATCAGCAAAACTTTTTTCCAAATCATCTATTCTCACCCTGAATGATCAATCAAACTCAGGATGACAGCAGATATTTAAGAACTGATTTGAATCAAGTTAAAAATATCTAAAAATACAGGAGACTAGTGGGCAGTTGATGGTAAAAGTATGAAAGCTAAAGTTTCTGGAAAAAATCACACCAGCCACAAGCTGTCGCCTAAATAATATTAGTCAGTAATCTTAAACATAAAAAAAGGTAGAAAAATCTACCCTTTCAATTACTGGGGCGCTAGGATTCGAACCTAGGGATGGCGGGACCAAAACCCGCTGCCTTACCACTTGGCGACGCCCCATCGCTTCACCTCTGTTAATATAGCAGTCCGAGGTGGGTGAGTGTCAAGTGTTTTGCTGGGAAATTTTGGAAAAACCAGGACTGACAGACCAAGATAGTCGTGTTAAGAATGGGTGTAAGGGCTTCGCTATGAGCATCAGCCGAACGGCGTAGGAGGGTGTAAGGGTTTAATATTTTTTATTCACCCACCTACACACAAACTTCCATCCCCTTTGTCTCCCTTGTCTCCCTTGTCTGTTTCGTTCACTAAGTCCCATTTCCTCTTACTTCACTCTGTCTTCTAGAGGAAAACTGTACCAGTTATACCAGTGACGAACTGCTAACCACACTGCTGACAACAAAGCTGCTCCACTTAAAGTTAAACCACTAAATGGAACTAACAATCCAAACACAGGTAACACCGCCCCAGCAATCGAACAGATAATAACTGCAATAGCAGCGATCCGGTTTGAGCCTAATCCCCAACTTAACGTGAGGAAAATCAGGGAAATCATTGTCCAGGCTAGTTCAGGATTCATGAAGCGAGCTAGGTAAGTCAAGGTTAAAATGCAGGCAAAGAACATCCCAGATGCGATCGCCACATTTTTCAAGCTCATGGGTACTGATAAATATAACAGCAAGATCCACCAGAGAAATATTGCTGGTGCTAATAATAACAACCTGGGTATAATCCCCGTATTACGGATAGGTGCAGTGTTGGTAAAAACGCCAAAGGGATTTTTTACCGAAACATTGTCATTGAATATCCAACTATACTGAGTGCTACGACCATCAGCTTTAATTTCATTAGGTACAATCCCACTGGCAAATTCCACAGGTGCAAAATTCGCCGTTGCTGTCAGGCGGAAATTAGTCAGCATTTGTCCCGTAGCATTGTAAACCCAGCGCGGCCCACTTTGAGCTTGATAGCTAACGCGAAAGTTAGCAGTTTCTCCTGGTGACAAACGAAAGGGAAAGGCGTAGTCTCCAGGGTTAGGCGGTTCCAGTCGAGTCCCAGAACGTTCGACTTTGTAGTTAGCCAGCAGTGAATAGCCGTCGGGTGGTGGTGCTTCAAAGAAAAAACTTTGATTATCTTTGAGTCGATTGACGACTTTATAATCCGCACTGTAATCTATGCGATAAACGGCGCTACGACCTTGCACATCTGTGTTCTGCTCAAGTTTGACTTGAATCTGCGAGCCTGCCAAGGCCAGAAACCGGGTAACTTCCCTTGTATCATTGACCTTGACGATTTTGCCGTTGACTTGGTTGTTATAGGTGAATGGCTCTTGAATTACATAGCGGATTTGGGGTGCAACTTGTTCTAATTTATCCCCATCCACTGTTTGAGCAACTTGCACAACCTTGGCTTGTTCCCAGTGATGATAGCGATTACCTAAAGTTGAACAAAGAAAAAATCCGACTACCAATAGAACTAATACCAAGGTGAGGTGCTGTAATCCCCGTAAAATTTGGGAGTAATGCACCACCCACTGATCAAGAAAAATTACATTTTCTTGCTGATGGCGACGCAAGGCGAAACTCATAAGTGCGATCGCAATACCCAAAGCTATCACTAAAAAAACTAATAAAATTGATGCTTTGAGCAGTTGGTCGCCAAACTGGAGTAGTTCTATTGGATGAGTCAGATCAGGTAATCCAGGAATACCCTGATTAGAAGATGACATTGATATTTTTATTACAGAATTTGAAACCTCAGACTGATGAAATCTCGGAAAAGTTTCATATTATGGATGCTTACTGATTACCTTCTTTACTGGCGCTTTGACAAACAATCTCCATCGAATTAGCTTCGGGAGTTCCAGGTTGGGGTGTAATTTCTTGCTTAGTGGGTTTTTCACTAACTAACTGACCGTCTGCACTATAGTTAGCAGCAGTTTCAGAAAACAAGCGTCCCTCAGCACAAGACGCACGAAAAGTAGTTTTTGTTACACCATTACCTTGTTTTTGTAAAATCGTGTATTCACTTCCTTGCACTGATCCTGCATCTAAAATAATTGGATTACCATCATTATCAGAGCCTACTTGTATATGAAACGCTAACTGGGTATCAGTAGTTTGAGCAATAGCTGTATTACCTACTAACAATGTCATTGCTACTACAACGCCACCAAAGCTCTTTAAAAACATAGGCTGTAAATTTGTTGAACTATATATTCTTTTTTATTCACATTTACTTGATTTTTGGTGCGGTAAAATCACTGGAAAATTTGCTTATATAAATCTATTTATATGCAAAACCGCGCTATTTTTAGCAGTAAAATTGACTTTTTGATACATCTGAAATCAAGCCAAATTAAGTCTTTTTACGCAGTATTTCACATAATAAAAAAACCGTAGGGGAACTGCTACGGTTTTCTATGTAGATTACTGAACTCTAACCCTATTTGAAAAGCTGATATCTTACAACTTCAGCTCTTTACCTAATCTCTAATCTCTTGGGAAACAGTTTAACTGCTTTAGATTCATTCGTCATCACAGTCTTTACAAACGGAGTTTAGTGAAAATTTCATCAATGACTACCGTGAATTTGTATTGATTGTGTGAACTTTATGTGTTTATGTTAAGACTGATTTAAGTATTAATACTAGCTGTTATTGATTTAAGTATACTGACTTAAGTATTTTTTTTATAAAAAAGTTATCTTAAACACAAGGCTATTTACGAAAAAAATCAGTGAGCAACTATTAAAAAAGATTCATAAGTAATACCATTTCACGAAAATCTTGATACAAATTCATTGGGTTTTAATTCTTTCCCTCCTGCACCCATACCTCTTTTAACCTAGACCATGAAAAAACCCCGCCAAGTTGCCGGGGTAATAGCTGCGATAATTTTTGGGGTAGTTTGATTATTTAAGCTACCAAGTACACAGCAATGCGATCGCAGAAAATTAGACCTTGGCTTCCAAAGACTTGAGTAATTCAGTATTCACACCAGATTCACGAGTCAGGGAGATTTTACCAGTTCGGGCTATTTCCTTGAGACCAAATTTTTGTAGCACTTGGACAATTGCTACCATTTTTCCAGGGTCTCCCACCACTTCTAAAGTGAGGGAATCTTCGGCGACATCTACAACTCGCGCTCGGAAAATCTGAGCCAGTTCAATGACTTCAGAACGGTTGCTGCTACTAGCATTCACCTTCAAAAGCATCAACTCTCGCTCTACACAAGGAGTTTCCGTAATATCCTGAACTTTGAGGACGTTGACCAGCTTATATAGTTGCTTGGTGATCTGCTCGATTATGCGATCGTCACCAGCGACAACCATTGTAATGCGGGAGACTCCTCCCTGTTCAGCTTGGCCAACAGCAAGGCTTTCTATGTTATAGCCACGGCGGGCAAACAAACTAGAAATGCGGGAAAGAACACCCGCTTCGTCTTCTACCAGAACAGAAAGGGTATGTTTCATCTTTGCCAACACAGGCTCAGGTAGCATTATGACTAACGCAAACACTAGCTAATGGCTACCCTACACGTACTGTTAAATTAAATGTTTTGATAAGTGTGATTTTCTATTTTAAACTTATACCTGCACTCACTACACGTTCTACACAGAAGTTTTCGGCAAATCATACCCAAAGTGGCAAGCCTGAGCAAGACAAATCTTTTTCTTGACAGATGAAGATGATGAACAAAACCCTTTATCTTCATAATGTTATGGAATGTTCATCGGAGATTAGTATTTATGGGTTGGTTACAAAGATTATTTGGCTTAGAAAAGCCACAAAATGCCCAAGTGAATCCAGCGCCGCAGCCAGTACCACAGGCGGCTAATGCTGTACCAACAGCCACTCAATCTATCCCTCCAGAACGGATTGGTTTGAATGGGGAATATGACCAAAGTGGTTTAGCCAAGCGTGTCGCCTTAGCATTTGATCAAGACAAGCAGCTTGATGATATCAATACCCTTTGGGTGGCTCAGACTGGTGGTACTGTGGTTCTCAAAGGCAAAGTTCCGAGCCAAGAGATTCTGAATAAAATGGTTTCTGTAGCTCGTGCGGTGAATGGAGCCACAAACGTGGACACGACACAAGTACAAATTGGCTAAATATGCTGCCTGGATTTTATGGCTGGCGATCGCCAAAACAGCGAGTCATCCAATCTAAAATGACTTGGTTGACTTGTTCGGGACACTCATCATGGGGACAATGCCCGACATTTTCTAAATTGAGTAGTTCTAGTTTTTCGTTGTATTGAGCAAATTGACTAGCCAATATAGGCGGTACAAATCGGTCTTTTTGTCCCCAAATTAACAGCATTGGAATTGTTAATGTTGGCAATACAGCTTTGACACTCGGACTAAAATTCACACCGATCGCCGCTTTAAATAAGGCACTAAAAGCCCGCGCCGAACCTCTATCTTGGGGAGGCCCTGCCAAAATTTCGATTAGTTCATCGGTAATGGCTTCGGGATTTGCATAAGCCAAACTCGCCCAGCGCCGCAAGACGCTGGGTTGACGCACAAACTTAAAGACTGGCTGCAATATCAATGGGGAAGCCACAAGATTTTTGATGGTTTTGACAACTGGTCGCAAAATCGGGGGTATGGCTTCTTGTTCTAATGATGGATCAGGTAAACTCATCATCACGATTCCCTTGACCATATCAGGATGCGCCGCCGCCGCCGCCAAAGAAATTAATGAACCATTAGAATTACCTATCAATACAGCAGGTTGTCTGATAAATGCTTGCCAAAACTCATACACCTGCTCAACCCAGAGTTCGATGCTGTAGTTAGCTGGGGCTTTTTCGGAAGCGCCAAAACCTAGCATATCTAAAGCATAAACTGTATGAGATTCACCTAAAATTTCTAAGTTATGTCGCCAATGACCAATGGAAGCTCCAAATCCATGTAGCAAAATCAAAGGCGTTGAATTAAGGTTAGTGTCACGAGGACGGATGTAGGTATAACGTGTTTGCCAACCTCGCCAAACCCAATCTCGTTGATTACCAACTCGTTGCTGCCAGTGTATCGCTGTTGTCAAGTTTACCTCCATTGATGTTAGGGAGTGGGGAGTAGGGAGTGGGGAGTAGGGAGTAGGGAGTGGGGAGTGGGGAGTGGAGGGGTGTAAGGGTATAAGGATTGATGGGACAACTGTATTTATTAAGCCATGCTCTAGCCTCTAGCCTCTAGCCCCTACTCCCTCACTCTAGCAAATGTATATTTATACCAATTTGTCAATAATCGAAAAAATAATTGTTAAAATGGATAACACTTCGCTTGATTGTGTAATTTAAGTTAACTATTGCAGAGAAATTCTCTTCATTATGAGTAGAATGACAAATACAGCCATTAGTAACTAGGCTATAGGTTAGTTACTACCCAAGACCCGTTGTTAAGTCCTCAGTTATTTTAAGTATTGTGCTTCTGAGGCATACCAAGCAAAACCAAACCACATTCTAAAAAGAGAGCTTCCAAAAATCATAATGCCTGTGATTGAGAAAAAAAGAACTCGCGATCTGCCCCAAATCAACGAAAGAATCCGCTTCCCTAAAATTAGAGTCATCGATACTGATGGCTCCCAATTAGGAATTATCACTCCTCAGGAAGCACTGCAATTAGCTGAAGAAAAAGAGCTAGATTTAGTGCTGCTCAGTGATAAGGCCGACCCGCCAGTTTGCCGAATTATGGACTACGGGAAATACAAGTTTGAACAAGAGAAGAAGGCGCGGGAAGCCCGGAAGAAGCAGCACACGGCCGATGTCAAGGAAGTCAAGATGCGCTACAAAATTGAGGAACACGACTACAACGTGCGTGTGAAACAAGCAGAGCGTTTCTTGAAGGACGGTGATAAAGTTAAAGCGACTGTCATGTTTCGGGGTCGGGAAATTCAACACAGTGACTTAGCAGAAGATTTACTCAAACGTATGGCGACAGACCTAGAACCCTTTGGTGAAGTGCAACAAGCACCGAAAAAAGAGGGGAGAAATATGATGATGCTGATTTCGCCGAAAAAGTAACCTTTGACTTTGCGAAACACAACGGACAATTAACTGCTGAAAACAGCATAAAGACCTAAAGGTCAAATAAGTTTATCAAAAATTGATAGTCCTGAGAGCTGAGTGGGAAACATAATACTCAGTTGCTCAGGACTCTTGCTTTTTAAGTGCTGAGTGCTGAGTGCAATTTTTAATTGAATTGTTGCAGGGTGATATCAGAAAACTAAACTGCATGGAACTGAAAAACTACTCGTTGGTTGTCAATAAAGGTGTTGTTTCACGACTGCTACAGTGGGTAAATCTGCGGCCGGAGGAAGGCGAACGGACTTTGATCATGTTTGCCTTTTACACAACTGTATCTATTGGGTTGCGATGGGCTGAGGATAGTACGGTTGCACTGTTTTTAGATCAATATGGTGCGGGGCCGTTACCTTGGATGTACATTGCTAGTGCGGCGATGGGTGCAGGGTTAGTTTTTGTTTATTCTTGGTTACAAAAGATTTTTCCCTTGCGCTGGGTGGTAGTGGCGATCGCACCTTGTATGGTTGTGCCACTAACGCTCTTGGTATTATTGCGTGAAGGATTACATCTTTCATACCTAGCAGTAATTTTGGTGTTCATCCTGCGACTGTGGGTCGATGCTCTTTATGTAGTCAACGACCTTAACACCTCTATTGTTGCTAATCAAATTTTCAATATCCGCGAAATTAAACGTACTTACCCGCTAGTTAGCAGTGGCTTATTAGTAGCGGATGTGATGAGTGGCTTTAGTTTGCCGTGGATTTTGCAATTCATCAAACTAGAGAAAGTCATCCTGATTGCTTGTGCATTGATTGTTTTAGGGTCAGCTATCTTAGCTTATTTAAGTAATCAATATCGCGCCGCCTTTCCTGATGCGCCCCAACGTCAAGTTCCCCATGAACAGGCTTCTCGATATCGGCGGATTCAAGCGCCTCTACGCCGCTACACATGGCAGTTATTTGCCTTTGTGGGGCTGTTGCAAGTTATAGGATTGTTGGTTGACTTTCAATATCTCCGCGAACTGAAATCTAATTTAGGCGATCGCGACCTGGCGAGTTTTTTAGGTCTATTTGGCGGAATCGTCGGTTTGTGTGAGTTAGCTACTCAATGGTTTGTTTCCAGCCGCCTGATTGAAAGAATTGGTGTATTTTTCACCGCCGCCCTGTTACCAATTAGTGTTGGTTTCGTTGTTCCTAGTGCGATCGCTTTATTAAATTTATTCCCGGCTTTGCATTCCTATGGCATTTTCTGGGGATTGGTGGGGTTAAAATTCTGCGATGAACTGCTGCGCTACACCTTTGTTGTCAGTAGTGGGCCAGTATTATACCAACCCATCCCCGAACGCCTACGCAGCCACGCACAAGCCTTATCGGGTGGAACAGCCGAAGCAATTGCGACAGGTGGGGCGGGATTACTGATTTTGGCGACTTTGTTTGTATGTAATCGATTTGTTCCCCCTGGATTACAAGAATGGGTGTTTGTCGGCGAAACAGTATTGGCGGCTGCTACTTGTTTAAGGGTAGTTTGGGTACTGCGATCGCGTTATGTTGATTTGTTAGTTTTAAGTGCAGAACGGGGAGAACTCAGTGCTTCTAATGTTGGTTTACGTGTCTTTAAACAAGGGGTAGTCAAAGCTTTAGGCGAAAAAGGCAGTACCACAGATAAACATTCTTGTATTGAACTTTTAGCACAAATTGATCCACATGGAGCCGCCGAAGTTTTAGCTCCACTGCTGTTAAAGTTACCGCCAGAATTGCAGCGCCAAAGTTTGGAAGTCATGTTTATTGGTGGGGCGAATCCTGCTTATGCTGGGGATGTGCGGTTGGTAATTGAACAACCCCCAGAAAAAATTGATCCAGAAGTGCTGGCTTTGGCGTTGCGTTATGTGTGGCTGGCGGAAGACAATCCTAACTTGAGTCAATTAGAAGAATATTTACAGGCGCGACACCATTCTTTAATTCGCGCCACCGCCGCCGCTTTAATCTTGCGTCAGGGAACGCCAATTCAAAAGGTAGCAGCCACCAAAACACTGCAAAGAATGTTGACCCATAAACAAGAAAGAGAACGCATTAATGGAGTCAAAGCCCTCAGAGAAACAATATACCTCCAAGCCTTGCGGATTCATATCCCGAATTTATTGCAGGATGAATCTTTGCGGGTGCGCTGTGCTGTGTTGGAAATGATTGCAGCCACTCGCTTAGAAGATTACTATTCTGCTTTAATTGCCGCACTCTACTATAAATCAACTCGCACCACGGCGATGCGTGCCTTAGCCAAACTGGAAAATGATGCTTTGGATATGCTGTTGCAGTTGGCTACGGATACTTATAAGCCAGAAATAGTACGGATGTATGCGTGGCGAACCATTGCCCAAATTCCCACCCTACAAGCAACAGAAGTTCTCTGGTTACATTTAGAAAAATCTTGGGGTGCGACGAGATATCAAATTTTGCGTAGTTTACTCAAAGTCCAAAAACAACCAGAAACTAACAGCAGAGTAGACCGTTTTTATCAAACGCGAGTTGAAACTTTAATTGACCAAGAGTTGAAGTTTTTAGGAGAAATTTACGCCGCGTATTTGGACTTACAAAAACCACAAACTCTCGATAATTATGACACATCCCAAAGAGCCGCCATTGTTTGTGATTTATTACAAAAAGCGTTGTTAGAACTAGAAATTGATGGACGAGAACGGTTACTGTTGCTGTTAAAATTGCTTTATTCAGCAGAAAAAATGCAAGCCGCCGCCTTTAATTTAAGGTCTAATTCTGGGGTGAATATTGCAAGGGGTTTAGAAATTTTAGAGCATACAGTGACACTGCCCGTCAAATCTTTGTTGTTGAATATTTTAGATAAGCGATCGCACCAAGAAAAACTGCATTATCTCGTAGAAGCCGAATTGGTAAAATATGAGCCAATGCCAGTCAGTGAAAGATTGCGGAGAATGCTAAGTTTAGATAATTTCCTATCTGATTGGTGTTTTGCCTGCTGTTTGCATCTGGCGCAAGTTAGCCGCATCCGTTTAACTAGTCACGAAATTTTACTAGCTTTACGTCATCCTACAGGCTTTGTAAGAGAAGCTGCGATCGCATATTTAAATGTAGTTTCCCATCGCGTGCTTTTAGAACTCCTGCCAAAATTACAACAAGATACACATCCATTAGTAGCCACTCAAGTCAAAGAATTAATGAAAAAATACGCGACTCGTCGTCCTTCTACTAGTCACAAGGATGCGACTGTAACTAAAAACTGAGCAATTTGCGTGACAATATAATTAGTCTGCATGATGCGCCAGCTTACAAAGCCGAATCAAAAATTTGTTGTGCTGTCAATTTGAGTTGGGGGAATAAAGGCGAGATAATCACATCATCTCCCCTAAACACAGTCATTTGATAATCTCCATCAACTAAATTACAAATGGTGATAGTTTGTTGTTTAGGATTACCAGTAAATCTTTTGCCACCGAGTGCAGCATAGTCCACAATCCAATACTCAGGAATTCCCATTTCTTCGTAATCTCTGAACTTGTCGTAGTAGTCATCTCGCCAATTGCTGCTAACGACTTCGATAACAATTGGTACAGATGCAGCTTGAATCACAGTCGATTGCTTGCTCCACAGTGGTTCATTCACAAGATTGTCGTGATTTAATACTAAAATGTCGGGAGAATAGGTTGAGTTATTGCCCTCAATTTTGATCAAGGCAGTTTTGGGAATGCGAAACGGAAGTCCCAGTTGTAAAAACTGAAAAGTAATCTGTGCTGCCAAAAATCCAACAACATTTTCGTGTTCACCAGTTGGGGGCGGCATTTCAACAATAACTCCTTGATGTAGTTCATATTGCACCCCGTTTGAGGGATACCAATCAATAAATTGTTCAAAAGTTGCTAACTTGGGTAGGGTTTGAGTCATAATTCCCACTTCCACATATATTTGACTTTATCATCGCTACTGCGAGATGGTGCCGCAAGATAAAAACTAGCTAACCCTCCAAATACAGCAAAATCTGGGGATCTATCGCTGCAAGTTTTTATTGATAGAATCGCTATGGTGATATTTCAATCTATCTCAGCCTGATGAAAAGCGATCGCACACAAAACCCACAAACTTCTGTTCAACGTCCTGAACTACTTGCGCCAGCAGGTAACTGGGAATGTGCTAAGGCTGCTGTTGAAAATGGGGCTGATGCGATTTATTTTGGTTTGGATAGATTTAACGCCAGAATGCGGGCGCAAAATTTTACTGAAGCTGATTTACCGCAATTAATGAAGTTTCTGCACCTGCGGGGTGTGAAGGGCTATGTTACTGTAAATACTCTCATCTTTCCGCAAGAATTAGCCAAGGCACAACAATATCTCCGTACAATTATTGCGGCTGGGGTAGATGCGGTAATTGTGCAGGATGTCGGCATTTGCCGTCTAATTCGTCACCTCTCACCAGATTTTCCTATCCATGCTTCCACACAGATGACTATCACTAGTGCGGCTGGGGTGGAATTTGCTAAATCTCTCGGCTGTCAGTTGGTAGTGCTGGCGCGGGAATGTTCGATTAAAGAAATTCAGAAAATTCAGCAAGCCACCACTTTACCATTAGAAGTTTTTGTTCACGGTGCTTTGTGTGTTGCCTATTCTGGTCAGTGTTTGACGAGTGAAGCTTTGGGTGGACGTTCGGCAAATCGGGGTGAATGCGCCCAAGCTTGTCGGATGCCATACAATTTAATCGTTGATGGCGAAATTGTTGATTTACAAGAACGCAAATATTTACTCAGTCCCCAAGATTTGGCAGGGTTAGATGTATTACCAGATTTGGTGAAGGCTGGGGTAACTAGTCTCAAGATTGAAGGGCGGTTGAAAGCCCCGGAATATGTTGCAAATGTCACCCGCGTTTATCGAGAAGCTTTAGATAAGGTGATGGCGGAGTTGGAAAGACCTAACCCCCTAACCCCCTTCCATACTAGGGAAGGGGGAATTAAAACTACTTCAGAAAAAGGTCAAACACAAGAACAATACAACTTAGAAATGGCGTTTTCCCGTGGACTATATACTGGCTGGTTTAAGGGAATTAATAATCAAGAATTAGTTCATGCGCGGTTTGGGAAAAAGCGCGGGGTTTATTTGGGTGAAGTTACTCGCATTCGTAACGAACAAGTAACGATTAAGTTAGAAGCACCAGTCAAACCAGGAGATGGAATTGTATTTGACTGCGGTCATCCAGAGGCGAAGGAAGAAGGCGGTCGGGTTTACACGGTGACACCCAAAGGTCAGGAAGTTATACTCACTTTTGGCAAAGATAGCCTTAACTTCCGGCGGGTACATATCGGTGATAAGGTGTGGAAAACCAGCGACCCAGAATTGGATAAACAACTGCGTCAAAGTTTTGCTGGTGAAAACCCACAATTTCAGCGTCCGATATCGTTGGAAATTTATGGCGAAGTTGGGCAATTATTGATGGCGATCGCCCGCGATGAACTTGGTAATATCGTACAAGTAGAATCTGCGATCGCACTAGTGGAGGCACACACTAAACCTTTAGACACAGACCGTTTGCGGGAACAGTTCGGTCGTTTGGGTAACACCCCCTTTTCTCTGGGAACTTTAACTAATCATCTCCAGGGCGCTGTTATGGTTCCCGTGAGTGAGTTAAACCGGATGCGTCGAGAAATTGTCGCCCAGTTAGAAGAGTTACGCAGTCAACCCAAACCCTGGGAATTACGTCCGGATGTATCTTTACAAGACTTACTTCCGGCTGTCTCTCCCCCATCTCCCACATCTCCCGCACTCATAGTTCTAGTCCGCAACCTCAAGCAACTCCAAGCCGCCTTGAATACTGGTGTGGAAACTCTCTACTGTGAATTTGAAGACCCCCGCACCTACCGCCAAGCCGTAGAACTAGTACATCAACACAGAACTTCCCCACTCCCCACGCCCTCCCCACTCCCCACTCCCCACTCCCCACTCCCTCAAATATGGGTTGCACCTCCCCGCATTACCAAACCTGGGGAAAACTGGATTTTACAACAAGTGCGGGCGGCAAATGCCGATGGTTATTTGGTGCGGAATTATGATCAGTTACAATTCTTTGGTGCAGATAGATGCGTTGGCGATTTCTCACTCAACGTTGCCAACCCTTTAACAGCAGATTATTATCAGCAGCACTTTGGTTTAGAAAGACTAACTGCATCCTACGATTTAAATATTCATCAATTAGAAGACTTACTGAGCAGTTGTCCACCGCAATGGTTTGAGGTGACAATTCACCAGCGTATACCAATGTTTCACATGGAACATTGTGTTTTTTGTGCCTTTCTTTCTGAAGGTACTGATTATACCAACTGTGGCAGACCTTGTGAGCAACATGAAGTCAAATTACGCGACCGCGTTGGTAGTGAACATATCCTCCAAGCTGATGCCGGTTGTCGAAACACCGTATTTAATGGTACAGCCCAAACTGGAGCCGAATACGTACAGCGTCTGATAGAACTGGGTTTACGCCACTTCCGCATTGAGTTTGTCAATGAAACACCAGAACAAGTGACAAAAACTATACAGCGTTACCGTCAGCTACTCCAAGGCGAAATTTCCGGTTCCCAACTTTGGCGAGAGTTGCAATTACAAAATCAGTTGGGTGTCACTCGTGGCCCCTTGGGTTTATCTCCAGTCGGCGGCGGTAGGAAGTTGTAACTTTCTCATACAATATCAGCAATTGCATCTGGTAGTTGCTGGTTTAGCCGTCGTAGAGGTTGATACAAATAACCAAAAGCGATCGCTATCATATTCAAAATTCCGACGACAACAAACAAAAAAGCAATACCATATCCTCGACCGACACCAATCAACTTGCCAACACTTCCAGCTAATAAACCATGAGGGGCAAGTAATGGCTCGAAAACTCCATCTACTAAAGGCCCTGCAATTAAATAAGCAAGCGGTAGTGATGCGAAAGCCAGCATACTTCGCACGGCAAACACACGCCCCTGGACAGTGGGTGCAACTTTTCTCTGCCAGATGGCCTGGTCACAGCCATTAATCATCGACACCCCAAAATAGTAGATGAAAGCAGCTGCAAAGAAAACCGGCACAGCAGGTCTCAGCCCTGCAAGTATGATGGACAATGCACCTGATAGGCTAAAACCAAACACACCAAGGATGCGGTTTTTCGGGCCTCCCCAAACGCTCATCACCAAACCACCAACCAGCATCCCGCTTCCACCAATAGATAGCACTGTACCCAATACATTAGCAGTGGCAAATGCTAATACCAGTGGTGTAACTAGTACGCTGACAACTCCCGTTAAGAAATTAATCACAGCAAAAAAAATCAATAATCCCAGAAGTCCAGGACGTGCGGTGATGTATGTCCACCCATAGGTGAACTCCTGCAAGCGCCAACTTTTCTTGACTTCATTGTCTGTGGTTGTTTTCGGTTCAGGAAATCGAACAACTAAAAGCGTCACTAGGGAAACGAGAAAAGTAACGCAGTCAATCAAGATTACGCCTTGAATCTGAATAGTTACAACCAACACACCTGCTAACATCGGTGCAAGTAGCCGTGAAGTTGCTTCTGCTAGTTGCACCATACCACTGGCTCGACCAAGATGTTGCTTGGGGACAAGCATTGTAGTTGCAGCCGCATAAGCAGGCCACTGAAAGGCGTTAAAGATGGAACTGATTGCTACAGCTAGGTAAATGTGCCAAATTTCCAGCTTACCAATTACCAGCAACAGCGCGATCGCTAGGGTACTCGCTCCGGCTCCCACATCACTCAATATCATACAATTACGCCGATTCCAGCGATCTACCAGCACACCAACCAAGGGTGACAACAAAATACTTGGCAATATTGTGAACAAATAAATCAGAGCAAATTGCGTGACTGACCCCGTATTTTGGTATACCCAAACACCTAAAGCAAATTGAGTCAGCCCAGAGCCAATCAATGAGACAAGTTGCCCAAACCAAATCAGGGTAAATATTCGCATTCTAGAGATGTGGGTGATTCAGGAAACCTTGATGAGTAAAGTAAGAGAAGTAGTTTTTCAGAAGTTCGTCATCGATCGCCGGACAGACAATAGAAGTATCTGCCAGTTTATCAAGGGTGTTTTGGCAATCGAACTGTACCATTTTTGTGTTGACTCTATTTTCTGGAAACAAAGGTAAAAGGGCATACAAGGTTGGATCTGAAGAATGTTTTGCAGCCGTGATCAATTCTTGTCGCCATTGTTCATAAGTCACTAACCGCAGTGGATAGCCATAAGAACATACCCAATCGATCAGTTCTTGCAGTTTAATTGGTTGGGGATTAAGTAAATGAAAAACTTCACCAATTGATTCTTTTTGCTGAGATAAATAAACGATCGCCTGACTTACATAGTCTACAGGAGTCATATCCACGAAACCAGTAATTTCCGGCACACTACCAAGCTGGATACAGCATTTAATCATATTGAACATAAAATCACTTGTATTCCAGATGCCTGTTTTGCTGTTTCCTGTGATTCTTCCTAGTCTGTGGATAGTCACAGGTAGTCCCCTCGAAAGTGCGATCGCTACTAATTTTTCTGCTACCCATTTACTCTGAGCATAGCCACCTTCGAGGATTTCTCCCTGTTCCCAATAGTCTTGTTCTCGAAATACTTGCACTTCAGAATCGCTTTGTGAGGGAAACACAGAAAGGGTAGAAACATAATGCACTGGTTTAATTTTAATGAGACTTGCTAATCTCAAAACTTCCTGGGTTCCGAGAACATTAGCTGCCTTTAGCTGCTCGTATGGATGAATAAAATTAACTAAAGCACCATTGTGATAAATCACATCTATATTATTTGCCAATAGCAAAAACTCTTCCTGAGCCAGTCCAAAAAATGACTCAGATAAATCTCCCACAATCGGAATAATTCTAGAACTAAAATTTT
This sequence comes from Aulosira sp. FACHB-615, assembly GCF_014698045.1. GTDB lineage: Bacteria > Cyanobacteriota > Cyanobacteriia > Cyanobacteriales > Nostocaceae > Nostoc_B. The sequence continues at coordinate 472,937 of NZ_JACJSE010000003.1, read as the reverse complement.
CCTGCCAAAGTGAATATATTTCCAAGTTTTGGCAGAGCTTGTTTTTACCTGATTCAGCATCCTTAGAACGTACCAAACAATAAATATCTGCTGAAGTTTTTTGCAGCAGTTCAGCAAGTAAAAAAGCTCCTAAAAAACCTGTTGCTCCTGTTAATAAAATCCTAGCTGGTTCGGTTGTATAATTTCTGGGGAGAGATTCAGGAAAAATTGTGCGATCGAGAACAGCTTCGGCTTGCAGATCCACAACATTTTCCCGAACAATAGTATTAGAACCACCTGTTGTTTGCAGCATCTCAATACTTTCGGCAAGACTGGCTACAGTCAGCATTTCAAATAGACTACGCAAGGGTAACTCTACTTGAAAAGTTTCTCGTACTCGAAAAATCATCTGAGTCAGCAGTAAAGAATGACCACCCAATTCAAAAAAGTTATCATTAATACCAACTTTTTCCCGAACTAGTAACTCAGCCCAAATTGCCGTTAATTTCTCCTCAGTTGATGTCCGTGGCGCTAAGTAAATTGTGTCGTCATTATATGGATTTTCGTTAGCTATTGATAACGCTTTCCGGTCTACTTTGCCATTAGGAGTAAGTGGTAGTGACTCCAACATGACAAAGAATTTTGGCAGCATATATTCTGGCAACCTATCCCTGAGAAAGCGACGTAATTCACGGCTATTGGGAACTGAATTTTGCTTGGGAACCACATAAGCTACTAAGTATTGGTCGCCTGTAGCATTTTGTTGCGCGATGACTACAACTTCCTTAATTTCTGAATGTTGAGTCAGCATCACTTCAATTTCGCCAAGCTCGATGCGAAAGCCGCGAATCTTCACTTGCTGATCAATCCGACCGAGAAATTCAATGTTACCGTTTGGAAGATAACGCCCTAAATCTCCAGTTTTGTATAGACTTTCTGATGCTAATTTTGAATTTTTAAAAGGGTTAGGAATAAATTTTTCTTCAGTTAAGTCTGGACGATTTAAGTAACCTCTGGCTAAACCAGCACCGCCAATATAAATTTCCCCCTGAATGCCAATGGGAACAGGATGTAAGTTGTTATCTAGGACGTATATTTGAACATTATTAATAGGCTTACCAATAGGCACTCTTGATAATATACTTTCTGACGAAAATCGAGCTTTTGGTAACTTGTAAATTGTTGCCACTACAGTTGACTCTGTAGGCCCATATCCGTTGTATAACTGCGGGTAATCACCCACATATTCTTGCCACATTTTTACTTGTTCTAGTAGTGCCTGTTCTCCGCCAATAATGACTAAACGCAATGATTCAGGTAGTTTGAGTTTTGCCGTCGTTAATTCAAAAGTCAAATGATGCCAATATGCTGTAGGTAAATCTAATACTCTAATTTTCCATGCTTGACATTGTTTGAGAAAATTCGGGATATCAATTAACATCTGTTCATTACGTAGCACCAGTTTGCCACCACAGATGAGGCAAGGATAAATTTCTTCGACTGCTGTATCAAAGCTAATAGAGGCAAACTGTAGAATACTGTCAGACTGGGTAAACCCATATTCAACAATTGCCGCCAGAGTGAAATTCACTAAAGACTGATGTTGAATCATCACTCCTTTTGGTTTGCCTGTAGAACCTGATGTATAGATGATATATGCCAGATTTTTTGGTGTCGCACTACTTATGAAATTCTCTTCACTTTCAAGCGCAATTACTTGCCAATCAGTATCCAAGCAAACTATGTGCATTCCAGCAAACTCTTGTTTTACCAACAAATCACTCTGAGTTAAGAGGACTGATACTTGTGAATCTGATAACATCCAAGTTAATCGCTCTTGGGGATAGGTGGGATCTAAGGGTACATAAGCACCTCCAGCTTTGAGAATGCCTAATAACCCGATAATCATGGAAAGCGATCGCTCGACACAAATACCCACCAGCACTTCTGGTTTCACACCAAGGGAATGTAAGTAACGTGCTAACTGATTTGCCTTGGCGTTTAGTTGTCGATATGTTAATTTCTGCTCTCCAAAGATGACTGCAACAGCATCCGGTGTTTGCGCTACTTGAGCTTCAAACAACTCATGAATACACAAATCTGGCAAATTTTCTGTTTTTTTGCTGTTCCACTTTACCAATAAAGTCTGCAATTCTGTTTCTGTCAAAATTGGCAAGTCCCTGAGACTCTGGTCAGGATTAACCACAATACTTGTCAACAAAGTTTGCAAATGCCCGACCATTCTCTTAATTGTGGCTGCTTCAAACAAATCAGTGTTGTATTCTAAATTCCCAATTAGTCCTTGCGGTGTATCTGTCATCGATAAAGACAAATCAACCTTAGCTGTCTTGCTCTCCACTATCACAGGATTCAAAATCAGTTCTGGCAACTCCAAGGGTGGCATCGGGGCGTTTTGCAGGACAAACATCACCTGGAAAAGTGGCGTATGGCTAAGACTGCGTTCTGGCTGTATTTCTTCTACCAGCTTCTCGAAGGGCAAGTCTTGATGGTCAAATGCCCCGGAAGTGACTTTTTGTACTCTTAAAAGCAACTGCCGAAAACTAGGGTTATCCCCAAGGTAAGTACGTAAGACAAGCGTATTAACAAAAAACCCGATTAATCCTTCGATTTCCGGGCGGTTGCGGTTAGCAGTAGGTGAACCTACGATGATGTCCTCTTCTCCTGTATAGCGGAAGAGTAATGTTTTAAATGCTGCCAGCAGAGTCATAAACAAGGTAACTCCTACCTGCTGGCTAATGTGTTTGAGTGTCTGGGATAAATCAGCAGACAAAGAAAAAGACTCGGTTGCACCTTGAAAGTTCTGGACTGCTAACCTAGGGCGGTCTGTGGGCAGTTTTAAGACGGGTAAGGAACCTGCTAACTGTTGTTTCCAGTAATCTAAATGAGTTTGCAGTACCATCCCTTGCAACCACTCTCGTTGCCAGATAGCATAGTCAGCGTATTGTATGGGCAGTTCGGGAAGTGGTGCAGCAGTCCCAGTTGAAAAGGCTGTGTAGAGGGCTATTAATTCGCGGATGAAAACTCCCATCGACCAACCATCAAAGATGATGTGATGTAGGGTTAGCAACAGGAGATATTCATTTTCGCTTAATTGGAGCAAGGTAACACGCACTAACGAGTCCTGTGCTAAATCAAAAAAGTATTCTGCTTCCTTGGTAATTAGTTGCTGGACTTGGGCTGTACGGTCTATTTCTGAACATTGAGTCAGATTCACTACAGGTATAACTATACTTTGGCTTTTGGCAATGATTTGCACTGGATTTCCATCCACTGTGGTAAAGTTAGTACGCAAAATTTCGTGACGATTGATGATACTTTCTAAAGCCTGTTGTAAAGCTTCTACTTGCAAATTCCCAGTGATTCGTAAGCCATAAGGCAGGTTATATACTGAACTATTTGGTTCTAGCTGATGCAAAAACCACAGTCTTTGCTGGGCAAAAGATGTAGGAAAAATAAATAGTTTTTCTGTCATACTTAGATAGGAATAGAAGAATTAGGAAACGAACCACAAAGAGCGCATAGACGCGATAGCGGCTTCCCGCAGGGTAGGGCGCAAAGCTAAGAGAGGGGGAAAGGGTTTTTTATTTCAATCGGTATTGGTCACGAGATACTGGCTTGATGGCAGGTATTTGTAGTTCCTGATTAGTTTTAATAACTTGGGAAAGTTCGTAAATTGTCGGATGTTGAATGAACTCTTGTAAAGAAAAATTTAATCCTCGGTTATTAGCTCTGGATAATACTTGAATGCTGCGAAGTGAGTCTCCGCCTAACTTTAAAAAGTTGTCGTGAATGCCCACTTTTTCTATGCTGAGAACTTGTGACCAAATCTCTGCTAGTGCTACTTCAATGGGAGTGCTGGGCGGGACAAATACTGCTTCTAGATTTGGTCTTGCTTGGTCTGGGATGGGAAGGGCTTGACGATCTACTTTGCCATTGGGAGTTAGTGGAAGTGTTTTTAGCATTACAAACACTGAAGGCAGCATATAATCTGGCAAGTAATTTTTTAAGAAGCTACGTAAATCATCAATTGTGGGTACTTGCTCTTGTTTGGGGACAATATATGCTGTTAAACGTCGGTGAGTGTTGATATCTTCTGGGGCGATCGCGATCGCTTGTTGTACGGCTGGGTGTTGATGCAAAACAGCTTCAATTTCAGGTAGCTCAATTCGATATCCACGAATCTTTACTTGCTGATCAATCCGACCGAGAAATTCAATGTTACCGTCTGGAAGATAACGCCCTAAATCTCCAGTTTTATAAAGACGTGCATTTGGTTGATCGCTAAATGGATTGGGAATAAACTTTTGAGCAGTTAGTTCTGGACGATTCAGATAGCCCTTCGCTACACCTAAACCACCAATATATATTTCTCCAGCAACTCCAATTGATACTGGCTGGAGATGAGCATCTAGTACATAAATTTGAGTATTGGCAATTGGGCGACCAATGGGAACAGAATAATTTAAATCATGATTTTGACAATTATATACACTACTCCAAACGGTGGCTTCTGTAGGGCCATATTCATTAAATAAGACGAAGTTTTGCAATAATTCACGATGCTGCTTAACAAGTTCCTTTGGACAAGATTCACCCGCAACAATTACGGTTGTGAGGCTGAGTAGTTTTTGTGGTTGTGCTTGCTCTAAAATCAGCTTGTAAAGAGATGGTAGACATAATAAATGAGAGATTTCTTGTTGAGCGATCGCCTCTATTATCTGTTGAATATTTAATTGCCAGTTGTCAGGTAAAATAAATACAAAACCACCTTGACAAAGTGTCCAAAAAATCCCAGCAACAGAACTATCAAAAGCAAAAGGTGAAGTTAACAAAAAACCTGTTATTGATTGTTCATAATAACGCATCCGAGCAGTTGTCGAGTGAACTAAATTTTGATGAGTAACTTGCACTCCTTTGGGTTTTCCTGTAGAGCCAGAAGTATAAATTAAGTAAGCTAGGTTCTCAGGCTTTACTTGATTTTGAGGATTTTCATCACTTTCTTGAGTAATTACATCCCAAAGAGTATCTAAACAAAGTACCTTCGCTTCAATATCAGGTAAATTTTTCACTAACCGTTCTTGGGTCAAGATGATTGATACTTGGGAATCTGCCAAAATATAATTCAATCGCTGTTGAGGATACAAAGGATCAATTGGTACATATCCTCCTCCAGCTTTGAGAATGGCTAATATCCCTACTAGCATTTCCCAAGAACGTTCTATACAAATCCCCACCAATACATCGGGTGCAACTCCCAAAGCTTGAAGATATTGTGCTAATTGATTGGCTCTGGTGTTTAGTTCTTTATAAGTTAGTTGTTGATTTTTAAACACCACAGCTATGTTTTCTGGGGTACGTTTTACCTGCTCTTCAATTAATTGATGGATACACTTATCATTAACATTATCTATTTTTGTATTATTAAATTCAATAAGTAGTTTTTGTTGTTCAATATCAACAATGCTACGGGTTAACTTTGCTAGTGTTGTGTTAGAATTTGCAACTATATTATTTAGCAGTATTTCTAAATGACTTAACATTCTATCTACTGTCATTTGATTGAAGTAACGTAAGTCATAAAATATATTCAGAGATAACTGCGACCAAGGTTTAACTAATAAAACCAGTGGATAGTTAGAGTTGATAAAAGAGCGGACATGAGCAATTTTTAAGTTTCTGGTAGGTAAATTAGCAAGATTGGCTGAGGCGTTTTCAAATACCAAAATACTATTAAATAAGGGTATGCCAGGAGGTACTTGACTCCAACTTTGGATTTGAACTAAGGGGGTACATTCGTATTTAAGTAAACTCAGTTGTTGAGCATGGAGTGATTTCAGCCAAGATATCAATGACGCTTCACCAGCAACAAATACGCGCACTGGTAAGGTGTTGATAAAAAGTCCCACCATTGAAGCAACCCCCAATAATGTTGGTGGTCGTCCAGAGACAACAGTTCCATACACCACATCTGCTTCATTGCTGTAATAACTCAACAGCAACGCCCAAACCCCTTGTATCAAGGTATTGAGAGTTAAATGATGTTGTTGTGCTAAAGATTTCAGTGCTTGTGTGGTGGCTGGCGAAAGTTGGACTTGTTGTTGATGGAAACCCTCTTGTTGACTGTTTCCATCTGTTGTCAAAGCGGTTGGTGTTGTGAAGCCCTGAAGATATTTTCGCCAAAAAACCTCCGCTTCTGATAAATCTTGCTGTTTTAGCCAACTGATGTAGTCTCGATAGGGGCGGCTTGGTGGTAACTGGAGAATTTGGCCTTGACAAAGTGCCTCGTAGCAGGACAAGAACTCTTTGAGAATTGTACTCACACACCACGCATCTATGACTAAGTGACAAATACTCCAAATAAATTGGTAAGTATTTACATCTGTTTGAATTAAAGTCAGCCGCATTAAGGGTGGTTGAGCCAAATCAAAGCCGCTTTTTTGGTCTGCTTCCAGGTAACTTTGTAGTTGCGCTTGTTGTTGAGTTGTTGAAAGCTCACGCCAATCATCATAGGCGATCGCCAGTTTAACTTGTCTGTGTACTATCTGGACTGGCTGATTTACACCTTGCAATACAAAAGCTGTTCTTAAACTCTGATGTCGGTCTATTATTTGTTGCCAAACCTGCTCAAAAGCTGAGATGTTGAGATTTGCGTGTAATGTACATACTGTTTGCTCTACATACATCCTCCCATCTGGAGCCGAGAGAATGTGAAACAGCATACCCTGTTGAGTGGGTGAGAGTGTGTAGATGTCTTCGATATTTTTCGCTTCCATAGCTTGAATTTTCTACTGATTGTTTAAAAAAAGCTGATTTAGTTCTTCTTGAGTTAATTCAGCTTCTGGAAAGTCGGAAGGTTTGAAGTTTAATGTATCGCTGGACAATAAATTAGCAATGGGCGCTACTTCTTCCTGGGGAGGGGAAATTATCTCCACAACTGTGGCTAATTCTGCAATTGTGGGATATTCAAATAGCTGATTAATACTGAATTTCAATCCTGCTTCGTAAGCTTTAGCTGCAATTTGAATACTTTGAATTGAATCTCCTCCCAACTCTAAAAAGTTGTTGTGGATACCTACCTGCTCAATTCCTAAAACCTGACTCCAGATTGCTTCTAGTATCTCTTCTACTACCGTGCGGGGTGCAATATAAGCAATTTTTTCCTCATCGGATTTTACCTGTGTGGGTGTTGGCAAACGGCGATAGTCAACTTTGCCACTTGGAGTTAAGGGCAATTCTTCTAAGATGACAAAAGTACTAGGAAGCATATATTCTGGTAACTTCTGCCGCAAGAAACTACGAAATTCCTGAGTTGTAGGTGCTGGTTTTTGTTGTAGTACGATGTAGGCAATTAAGCGTTTGCCATTTGAGTCTTCGATAACTGTGGCGATCGCTTCCCGCACCACAGGATGTTGGAGTAAAATTGCCTCAATCGCTGTTAGTTCAATCCGATAACCGCGCATCTTTACCTGACGGTCGATACGTCCCAAAAACTCAATATTGCCATCTGGCAAATAACGCCCTAAATCCCCAGTTTTATAAAGACGTTCTGATGTTGAATTTTTCAATGGATGAGAAATAAATTTTTGGGCGGTTAGTTCTGGTCGATTCAGATAGCCTTGCGCCACACCCAAACCACCAATATATATTTCTCCAGCCACACCAATTGGTACTGGTTGCAGATGAGTATCTAGTAAATAAATTTGAGTATTGGCAATTGGACGACCAATTGGCACAGAATGATTTAAATCCTGATTTTGACAATTGTATACACTGCTCCAAACGGTGGCTTCTGTTGGGCCATACTCATTAAATAAGGATGTATCAGGCAGTAGTTGACGATGGCGTTCTACTAATTCTGTAGGACAAGATTCCCCAGCAACAATAACTGTTTGCAATGAAACAAGTTGTGCTGGGTCTATAGTAGCCAGTAGAGTTTTATAAAGTGAAGGAACACTCAACCAATGTGAAACTTGATGTTGAGTAATTACCTTGGCTATTTGCCAAATATCTCGTTGAAAACCCTCAGTTAATAACACCAGTTGACTTCCTTGACATAAAGCCCAAAAAATCACGGCGACTGAACTATCAAAGGCAAAAGAGGGAATCAATAAGAAACTAGTAGTCTGCCAAGATAACTTTACGTGGTGGCTGGCAGAGGGGCAGAGGGGCAGAGGGGCAGGGGAGAGAGTACCTTCATTCCCCCCTGCTCCCCTGCTCCCCTGCTCCCTTGCAGGGTCTACACAGCAATATTGGGTTGGTGAACTATTAGTAACGGGGTGTGAGTAATAACTAATCCGGGCAAAGGTGGAATGGGCTAAGTTTTGCTGGGTAACGAGTACCCCCTTTGGCTTGCCTGTGGAACCTGATGTGTAAATAATGTAGGCGAGGTTGTCTAAGGTGCTTGTACTGCTGGGATTGGCGACGCTTTCCCGCGCTATTGTCTGCCAATCTGAGTCTAAGCAGATAATCTTGGCTGTGTGGCTAGGTAACTTTTCAATTAGCCGTGCTTGAGTTAATAAAACTGGCACTTGAGCATCTTCCAAGATAAAAGCAAGGTTTTCTTGGGGATAGGTGGGGTCTAAAGGTACGTAGGCTCCTCCAGCTTTGAGAATTGCCAAAATTCCCACGATCATCTCTAAAGAACGCTCGACACACAAAGCCACCGGCACATCGGCAGTTACTCCTAGACGCTGCAAGTAATGAGCTAAAGCATTAGCTCGCTGATTTAGCTGTTGGTAGCTGAGTTGTTCATCTGCAAACACGATCGCGATCGCATCAGGATTTTCTGCCACCACAGCCTCAAAGTATTGATGAATACAACAATATTGAGGGTATTTACTGCCAGTCTGATTCCATTCTTCCAGTAAAATTTGGCGTTGGCGATCGCCCAAAAGACATTGCGACTCATAACGTGCCAAGGGCTGTGTAGACATTGCCGTCAGAGTTTCTTGAAAATAACTGCCAATCGTCTCTAACTGAGCATGACTTATCTGTGTCAAATCACACTCTAAATCGAGTTGGATGCAATTTGAAGCATGATTAAGATTAAATTCCGACCGCAAGGTAAAGTGAGTTTCACCAAAACCCCTCGCCCCTAACACTTCTAAATCTTGGAGATTTTGCAGACTCTCATACACATGAAAGTTAGTGTAATTAAACACAGTCTCTACTAGGGGTTGGAGAGCCTGACGACCAACAAGTTGATGTAAATCTGCGTAAGGATAACGTCTAAAGGGCAATAACTCTTTTTCGGCGGCAAAAACCTGCTGTACCAACTCTAACCAAGTTCCCCCAGTCAGTTGCAAACGCAAGGGAACGGTATTTAAATGGATTCCCAAAGTTTTTTCGCCGTCACCTGCTTCCACGCGCCCATTAGACTCTAACCCTGTGAGGATATCACTCTCGCCACTTACCAAACCCATGACTCTGATATGTGCAGCCAACAAGACGTTTTTCAGGGGAACTTCTGCTAACCGGGCGAGTTTTTGCAATTTCGCAGAAAGTTCAGGAGAGATAGGAACATCTAAAAAGCCAATTTCCGGGGTAGTTGTGCTGTGATGAAGTCCTACCCAACGGGCTAATCTGGTAGTGACACAACCTGCTAATTTTTGCCGCCAGAAATCTTGAGCATCGGGCGATCGCAATGTTGCACGCTCTAAAGCTACAAAATCTCGATAAGCTATGGTTGGGGCTGGTTCAAGAGCATTGCTTGTACCCTTGAGCAGAGCATCATAATGATATAGCAATTCCGTCAGCAAACAAGCTTTGCTCCAACCGTCAAGAATAGAAGTGTGACAGCTAAAGGTGAGATAAAAAGACTGTTCTGTGAGGCGATGAATAAAAAAGCGAATCAATGGTGGGGAAGACCAATCAAAATTTCGTCGTTTTTCAGCTTTTATCCAAGTGGCGAGTGCTTGTTGTTGCTGCTGTGGTGATAAATCACGCAAGTCTTCAACCTGAAAAGGCGCAGTAACGTGTTGATGTACTAACTGTAAGGGTTCACTAAAGTTAGTCAGATCGAAGGATGTCCGCAGGATAGCATGACGAGCTAAAACCTGTTGTAGAGCTTGTTGAAACAACGCAATGTCTAGATGAACTTGCAAATTGTACAGAAAAATATCATGGTACATCGGCTCATCAGGCAGAGACTGAGTGTGAAAAATCACCCCAGCCTGAACTCTAGCCAAGGGATAAGCATCAGCTATATCTTTGGTGAGTTTTTGCCGTTCTGCGGGGGAAATTAGGCTAAATGGCTCTGTTTTGTTAGTAACTAAAGCTGTTGGTTCTACAAATGTAATGGCTTGAGCCAGGGATTCGATTGTCTGATACTGAAAAATCTGCGCTAAGGAGCAACTTAAACCTTTTGCAGTAGCTCTAGATAGCACTTGGATGCTGCGAATTGAATCTCCTCCCAACTCAAAAAAGTTGTCGTGAATCCCCACCGGTTCAATGTCCAACACCTCTTGCCAAACTTCTGCTAATGCTTTTTCTATAAAAGTGCGGGGTGCTAGAAATGCTTTTGCTAATTCAGGTCTGACTTTCCCAGGAATTGGTAAAGATTGACGGTCTATCTTGCCATTTGGCGTTAAAGGGATGGCATCCAGTAAGACAAAAGCCGCCGGAAGCATGTATTCGGGGAGCTTTTCTAACAAAAATTGACGTAATTCGCTAGTGGTGGGTGCTGGTTGATGCCGGGTGACGCAATAAGCAACTAATTGCTGATTTCTAAAATCTGCCTGAGAATTAGCTGATTCTCCTTTGAGTAAGCGACGCAAACCAGTAATTGCTGAGGAACTTTCTACGTCAACCACTGGGGTGAAATCTCGGTGCTGTTTTTTCTGCTCAATTTCTCTGATCAAAACCACAACTTGTTGCAAGGCAGGATGTTGACTGAGTAACGCTTCAATTTCTCCTAGTTCAATTCTGAACCCCCGCAATTTCACTTGATGGTCAAGTCGTCCTAAGTATTCAATGTTGCCATCGTTGAGGTAGCGTGCTAAATCCCCAGTTTTATAAAGGCGTTCTGATTGTAATTTTGACTTGTTAAACGGGTTGGGAATAAATTTGATATTTGTTAATTCTGGTTGATTTAGATAACCCCGCGCTAAACCCACACCACCAATATATAATTCTCCTGGTACACCAATCGGTACTGGTTGCAAGTGATGATCTAGGAGATAAATTTGCGTATTGGCAATGGGGCGACCAATGGGAACAGTCTGTTTACGAGTCTCACGTTCACAAGCCCAAAATGTTACATCGATCGCAGCTTCCGTTGGCCCGTATAAATTATGTAAGTCTGCATCCAAACGCTCAAAAAATCTTGCTTGCAGTTTCAACGGCAGCGCCTCTCCACTACACATCACCTGCCTCAAGCAGTTACAAGCTGCTAAATTAGGTTCCTCCAGAAAAACTTGCAACATCGAAGGCACAAAATGTAGCGTGGTAATCTGTTCCTGGGCAATAATCTCAACCAAGTAGCTGCTATCTTGATGTCCTCCTGGGCGGGCGATTACTAAACGCGCCCCTGTAGTTAAAGGCCAAAAGAATTCCCAAACGGAAACATCAAAGCTAAAAGGTGTTTTTTGCAACACTTTATCTACGGTTGTCAGTTTATAAGTTTCCTGCATCCAAGATAAACGATTGCAAATGCCTCTATGAAGGTTCATCACTCCCTTGGGTTTGCCAGTGGAACCGGAGGTGTAAATCACATAAGCTAAATGATCAGTGGTTACTTGGCTAACTGGGTTGTCTACTTTTTCACTAACCCAAACTTCATGATTTTTGTCCACTAAGACCACTTGCGCCCCCTGAACAGGTAAAGCTGTCAGGAATTTCTCTTGGGTCAGCAATACGGCAACTTGGGCATTTTCCACCATGAAAGCCAGACGTTCTTGGGGATAGGAGGGATCTAGGGGAAGGTAAGCGCCCCCGGCTTTGAGTGTCGCCAAGATACTGATTACCATGAAAAGCGATCGCTCCAGGCATATCCCAACCAACACATCTGGTTCTACTCCCAGAGTTTGCAGATAATGAGCTAATTGATTGGCTCGTCGATTCAATTCAGTGTATGTGAGTTGTTCGGTTTCAAAGACTACCGCCACTGCATCTGGTGTCTGTTTGACTTGAGCCTCAAATTGTTGATGAAGGCAAGTTTGGTTGGTGTAATCGACTTGGGTTGTATTCCACTCGATTAATAATTGTTGCTGTTCTAATTCCGTCAGAATTGGTAAGAGTGAGATTTGCTGCTGTGAGTCAGCAACAATACTTTCGAGCAAAGTTTGAAAATGACCAGCCATCCGCGCAATAGTGACAGCATCAAATAAGTCTGTGTTGTATTGCCAAGAAGCAGATAGGCTGTCATCTACCCCAGCCATAACAAGGTTCAGGTCAAACTGAGCAATTCGCTGTTCGAGGGCGAGGGATTCTAGCTCTAATTCTCCTAATGTGATCTTTGCGCCTGTTTCCCCTAAAGCAAAGGCCGCCAAACCTTCTTGATTGAGTAGGTGAGCTTTGTGCAGAACAAACATCACTTGAAATAAGGGCGAACGGCTGGGGTCGCGTTTTGGTTGTAGTTGCTCAACTAGTCGGGCAAAGGGGTAGTCTTGATGATCAAGAGCAGCCAACACACAGGAACGTACTTGAATGAGAAACTCATCAAAGGTGAAATTTTCTGATAGGGGTGAACGCAATACTACCGGATTCACAAAATACCCTACCACTCCTGTGGCATCAGTTCGAGTTCTGCCTGTGGTGGGGGAACCTATGAAAAAGTCTGTTTGACCTGTATAACGATAAAGTAACACCTGAAAGGCCGCTAACAAGGTCATGTAAAGCGTAACTCCCCGTTGGCGGCTGAAATTTTGGAGCTTTTGAGTTAATTCTGTACTCAGTTTGTGGCTCAAGGACGCGCCTTGATAAGTTTGTATGACGGGACGCGGGCGGTCAGTGGGCAAATTTAATATAGGTAATTCTCCTGATAACTGTTTTTGCCAGTAGTCCCAGTGGCGATCGCCTGCTGGACTCGCCAGCATTTGAGACTGTTCTCGCACATAATCGCTGTATTGCCAGACCAAAGGCGGCAGAGTCACAGGTGTATGATTTTTGTGGGCTTGGTACAGTGTTCCTAACTCATCGACTAAGACGGTGAGACTCCAAAAGTCGGCAATGATGTGGTGAACAACAAGTAACAGAATATGTTCTGTTGGTGAGCGAGAAAATAGGCGCACCCGTATCAAAGAATCTTGCTCTAGATTGAAGGGATGGTATGCTGCTTTAATGAGGCGATCGCGCAAAAATTCCTCATCCCATGTTGCTGCATCTTCTTCTTGCCAACAAACCTCTAGTAGTTCACCAACCCAATATTGCTGTGTAGACCCTGCAAGGGAGCAGGGGAGCAGGGGAGCAGGGGGGAATGAAGGTACTCTCTCCCCTGCCCCTCTGCCCCTCTGCCCCTCTGCCAGCCACCACGCAAAGTTATCTTGGCAGACTACTAGGTGCTTCTGGAATTGTTGTATAGGTTTTCCGTCAATATTTGAGAAAGTCGCCCCCAAAATTGGATGGCGCTCCACTAAACTCTGAAAAGCTTGATGCAATGCCGTAATATCTATCTCACCACGAAGACGCACAGCATTTGCAATGTTGTAAGCCGGACTCTCTGGTGCTAACTGGTGTAAAAAGTACAAAGCCTGTTGACCGTAGGCAAGCGGGTACTCGGTGACAGTCTCACTAACTTGGGCTGGAAGGCTCTTAGAGACAGCAGAAATATCTGTTAACTGGGCAAGTATAACGGTTGCTAGTTGGTTAATACTCGAATCCCCCAGAAAACTAGTCATTGGTAAGACTACACCCAAGTTAGTTTCAATAGTGTGCTGGAGTTCGATCGCCATTAAGGAATCAATTCCCAAGGTGGTCAAGGGTTGCTCTTGATTAACTTGGGAAGAAGCTAGTTTGAGTACCTGAGCTACTTGCTGCTGGAGATAACAGGTTAACTGTAACTGACGCTCTTGCGGCTCTAGTGCCAGAACATCTGTATAAGTCAGACTAGCTCTATTGTCTGTAGTCGGAGATGCTTCTAAAACACTGCTGGCAATACTTTCCCAACTTCCTGCCAAAAAATTAGTCCGACAAGCATGGCGCTGAATTTTACCGCTAGTAGTTTTGGGGATACTACCGGGCTTGAGAAGTAACACTGCATAAACTTGCAGTTCATGTTCCGCTACTACTGCTTGACGGATAGTTCTAATAACTTCTTCTGTTGCCAAGTTCCGCAAGAAACTACGCTTTACTTCTTGAGCAATGATTAATTTTTCTTCGCCGTCAACATCAATAGTGAAGGCTGCACCACCACTAGGTTGTAATGAAGGGTGACTTTGTTCTACTGACCATTCAATGTCTTGGGGATAATGATTCCGACCCCGGATAATGATTAAATCCTTCAGACGACCTGTGACAAACAACTCTCCTGCCTGCAAAAAGCCCAAGTCTCCCGTCCGCAGAAACGGCCCTGCTTGAGTATCTTTCAGGTAGGCTCGGAATGTATATTCTGTTTGCTCTGGTTGATTCCAGTAGCCTTGGGTGACGCTTGGCCCTGCTACCCAAATTTCGCCTACTTCATGAGGCTGACAACAAGTTAATGTTTCAGGATTAACTATGGCTATCTTTAAATCTTGTAAGACTTGACCGCAACCAACTATGGTCTGTAAGCCAGTTTCATGTTCACCAAAAATATCAGGTTCAAAGTCTTGCCCCTTGTGGGTAATCGCTTCCTTGTTCCCCTGTCCCTCAACTTCCCCTGCTCCTCTGCTCAACGGCAGTTGCTCCTGGGGGAAACCCCCAAGACCGCACTGCCTCCCCTGCTCCCCTGCTTTTTCATTGGCTGGAACTATTTGATTTTGTAATAGTGCTTCTGACTGGACTGGTAACAACACAGGTGAAACTAATTTACTACCACCAGTCACAATCAGCGTTGTTTCTGCCATACCGTAACAAGGATAGAAACTCTCACGCCGGAAGCCACATTCCGCAAAGGTGGCGCTAAACTGCTCTAGGGTTTGTTGCCGAATCGGTTCAGCACCGTTAAAGGCAACTTCCCAACTACTTAAATCCAAGGTAGCCCGTTGTTCAGGGGTAATTTTGCGGACACACAAATCATAAGCAAAATTCGGGCCACCGCTCGTTGTTGCTTGATATTTAGAAATTGCCTGGAGCCAGCGCCAGGGCTTTTGCAAAAATGCCACGGGGGGCATGAGTATACAAGGTATCCCCAAGTATAGGGGCTGGAGGAGATTCCCGACTAAACCCATGTCATGAAACAGGGGCAACCAACCTACAAAAAGGGTGTTTTCTGTGTGCTGCATTGCCTGTTTAATTAAGAGTTCGTTGTGTAGCAAATTCCCATGACTGACCATGACACCTTTAGGTGTACCTGTAGAGCCGGAAGTATACTGCAAAAAAGCTAGGTTATTGCTATTTATCGATGGTTGTTGCCATGAATTGGCGAGGTCGGGAGGAATGTTATCGGTAGCAAGTAAATATAAAGTTTGTAAATTCTGATATTGGGCGAATTGTGCCTCGATATTGGCAAGAATCGTTTTTGTAGTTAGAGCAATTGTGGCTTGTGCGTCCGCTACCATAGCCTGGAGTCTGGACAAAGATTGGTTTGCCCTGGGTGGATAAGCCGGGACGGCAATTACCCCAGCATATAGACATCCGAAAAACGCCGCAATAAATTCTAAACCAGGGGGGTAGAGCAGTAGTCCACGCTCTCCTTTTTTGACCCCATAACTTTGCAGTCGGGCGGCAATACTTTGAGCTTGACGGTCTAGTTCTTGATAAGTCAAATACGATGCTTCTACCTCTCCATCCAGCAGAAAAGAGTAAGCCTTCTGCTCAGGTTTGAGAATTGCTCTCCAATGGAGAAGTTCAACCAATGAGGTGAATTGCTTCGGTAGTTGCCAAAGGTTTCTGCCCATTCATCCTACTCCATTTATGTAAGTATCTAGGTGGAGCCAAATTTATAGTTGGCGTGAAATGCGATCGCATTTTCAGCTTTTATTGATAGAGAATTTCACCGCATGAGCCAATAGCGGATTTTTTTGAGAAACAAGTTTTTATTTAAGAGTCGAAAACTTAACAGCGCCACCAATTCACACAAATTATGACTGAATTTGACAGCTTGGTAATATTCAAATTTTATCTATCTTTAAGGTTAATAAAAATCTTTATCATTAATTTTATCCTATTGTCAAGCATCTTCCTGTATACCAACAATTTTTATTTAAAATAGGTAGGCTTAGATTTTGATTATGGCTGTAAAATACTTATCAATACAGTCTATAAAAGCTAATTTTTCACTTAGGAATAACAAAAAACGAATAGGACAACTTGTCGAATTTTACAGAACTTATATCAAGTAGATTTTCTAGAGAAAACCGGTATACCATCAAAAAAACAAAAACCTTACCGATAGATGTACCAAATATTTCTATAGAAAAAATTAAATACAGTTATTTTTTTTAACAAATAATTGTTTGTTTAAAATCATGAGAGACGTTGGTAATAATTCAGAATTTTGCCAATCAAAATAAATATAAATTTTGCAGTTATTTACTGTAGCAATTGCCAGTAACATTCGATGGCGATCGCGTGTAATCAATTCAGTGTGTCTTAATTTCGTCAATATTGTGGTGTGGAGGAAAATTTTGAAACTAAGACAGATGATCTATCTAGGGATTGTCGGAAGTATTTTTTTGTTGGAGACTCAAGCTGTCAAAGCACAATCAATCGCAAATATTCCCCAACTCAGTGATATTCCACGTCCTCACACCAATGTGAAAGACTGGCTGGCGCAGCAAAATCAACAACCTGAAGTCATACCAGTGACAGGCGTGAGTCTAAACCTGACTGCTAGTGGATTGGAAATTCTCTTAGCAACACCGACATCAGATAAATTACAAACCACTATCAAGAACGAAAACAATAGCTTGATTGCAGATATCCCCAATGCTCAACTGCAATTAACAGGTGATACTTCTTTCCGTCAAGAAAAGCCTGTGGCGGGAATTAAGGAAGTAGTAGTCAGCAATATAGACACCAATACTATCCGAGTCACAGTCACGGGTGAAGAAGGTATCCCGAAAGTCGAGTTAGACGATGATGACACAGGCTTAATTTTTGTTGTCACACCAGTTGTATCCTCCACACCAGCAGCACCAGATACCTCTCAACCTAATACTGAAACAACACCAACTCAACCAGCAGCTGATGTTAAAGAACCGATTGAACTGACGGTGACAGGAGAAAGTGATAGCTATTCAGTACCCGATGCCAGCACTGCAACCAGGACAGATACACCACTGAGGGATATTCCCCAATCAATTCAAGTAATTCCCCGTCAGGTGATTGAAGACCGTAATGTGGTACGTCTTTCGGAATTGGCAGATAACGTCAGTGGCGTACAACCAGAAAGAGGATATGGGGGATTATCGTCATTAGGATATCGAGTGCGTGGGTTCCTGACGAATTTTGAAACTTTACGTAACGGTTTTCCTGATTATGGTTATTTCAGCCCGCGAGATGTGGCGAATATCGAGAGGTTGGAAATCCTCAAAGGGCCAGGGGCGGTACTATATGGCGGTAGTCCCACACAGTATGCAGGCGGAAGTGGTGTGGTGAATACAACTACTAAAAAGCCCCTGACAGAACCTTATTACAGCGCGAGTATGACCTATGGAAGTTATAACTTTTTGCGTCCGACATTGGATATTAGCGGGCCACTGACGGATGACAAATCAGTGCTGTATCGTTTAAACGTCGCCTATGAAAGTTCCGAAAGTTTTCGTGATTTTGTGGAATATGACAGCTTTTTTATCTCGCCTGTGGTAGAGGTGAAAGTAGGCGATCGCACTAAACTTTCCTTTGAATACGAATACCAAAAATATAACTTTGTTTTTGATAATGGTTTTCCCATTGAGCCAGAAATTCTCCAGCTTCCCCGCAGTCGATTTTTAGGAGAACCCAACTTTGCGAATGGGGAAGTGACATTTAACTCATTAACTTATAGATTAGAACACGACTTTGACGACAACTGGAAATTTCGCCAAGGATTTAATGTTCTCAATTCTACTTTAAGTGATGCAAGACAAGCATCTACTGGTTCTTTACGAGATGACCGTCGCACATTAGACCGTTTTTTCTTCGCTTCCGATGAAGAACACGAAAATATCACTTTCCAAAACGAAATTTCTGGCAAGTTTTCTACTGGTTCGATTCGCCATAATGTACTGTTTGGCGTAGATTTAGCGCGAAATTTATTTAACTACCTGTTCGCTCCAGACAGGGAATTATCAATAGATATTTTTGACCCTCAATATGGTGGAACCCCTACACTGGTCGAGGGAGGTTCCCCCTTTGGACGCAGAGTTGTCTCTGAGAATGTTGGTTTATTCGCTCAGAACTTAATTGAACTGACACCTAATTTCAAAGTTTTATTAGGTGGTCGCTTGGACATTAATGATTACCGTCTTCAAGACCGTGTAAGTGGCGATTTTCTGAATGAACAATCCAATACTCGATTTTCGCCGCGAGTGGGAGTGATATATCAACCAAGCGATACGACTTCCCTGTACTTCAATTGGTCGAATGGTTTTTCTCCGCAGTTTCAAGCCAGGAGTCGCACCAATGAACAGTTTGAACCCCAAACTAGCCAGCAATTTGAAGTGGGGATCAAACAAGATTTTCTCGACAATAAACTTTCTGCAACTTTGGCATTCTTTGACATTACTAGGCAGAATGTGTTGACACCAGACCCAGTAGATGATTTATTCAGTATCCAAACTGGAGAACAACGCAGTAGAGGAATTGAATTAGATATTGCAGGTGAAATATTACCTGGTTGGAAAATCATTGCCAACTATGCTTATATTGATGGCAAAGTGACCGAAGATAATCGGATTCCTGTAGGAGATAGATTATTTGGTGTACCAGAACATAGTGCTGGATTGTGGACAACTTATGAACTGCAAAGTGGTAGTTTGCAGGGGTTAGGATTTGGTGCTGGGTTATATTTTGTGGGCGAACAGGAGGTAGATTTACCAAATACATTTACACTACCAAGTTATTGGCGAGCCGATGCTTCTGTCTTTTATCGACGGCAAAATTATCGATTTGCAGTCAACTTTAAGAATATTTCTAATGTTAAATATTATGAGGTTGATGGTTTTAGTATTGATGCTGCGCCACCATTTACGGTGTTAGGAACAGTTTCAGTTGAGTTTTAATTTTCCAAGGATTTATACCAATTCTCTATGAAGATGCAGTTAATTTTTTTACGTAGACGCGCAAGCGGCTTGCCGCAGGCTACCGCCAAGAACGCCAAGTCAGACAAAAATAATTATTTCGTGCAAGCTTACAGAGAATTGGTATTAGCAGTGTTGATGCTGGGAATAATTTCAGGCTGTGCCAGTAATTTTGCTACATCAAATGATCCTGACTCGAATGGGAGAAAATACACACCATTCACTCTGAAGAATTGTGATTTGACAATTACTTATAAACAACCACCAAAACGGGCTGTGACCATGATGCAATCGGCGACGGAAGTCATGTTAGCCTTGGGTCTAGAAAAGCGGATGGTGGGTACAGCCTACCTGGATAATCCGATTTTGCCAGAGTATCAACAGGCATATTCCCAAATTCCGGTATTAGCACCAAAGTACCCATCGCGGGAAGTTTTTTTGGCAGTCGAGCCGGATTTTGTCTTTTCTAATGAGGAAAGTGCTTTTGCCAAAGAAGTAATTGGCTCACAATCAGAGTTACTTAAACTAGGTATTTCTTCTTATTTGTTGCCCATTGAATGCGATCGCCCAGAACTCAGACCTGAACGCGTAACGATGGAAAATTTATATCAACAAATTCGGGAAATTGGGCAGATTTTTGCAGTAGAACAACGAGCAGAAAAGTTAATTGGAGAATTGCGATCGCAACTCGCAGCCACCCAACAAAAGCTAGGGAAGGTGACAACCAAAAAGCGGATTTTTTGGTACGATTCTGAAGACCCTCCCCTAACTGTTTCTAATTGGGGAATGCCTAATCATATTATTGAATTAGCTGGGGGAGAAAATATCTTTAAAGATATCCAAGAAAAAAAAGCATGGGTAACAGTTAATTGGGAAGATGTGATTGCACGTCAACCAGATGTAATTGTGCTGATTGATGCTAACTGGTCATCGGCCGAAGAAAAGCGTAAATTACTCAAATCTCATCCTGTTTACTCTCAGTTAAAAGCAGTGCAGCAGGATAAATTTATTGTCATCGGTTTTAGCTACACCATGCCAGGAATTAGGAATGTTGCAGGGGTGAGAAAATTAGCCGAGGCTTTGTATCCAGAAAATTTTCAATGAGTAGGGGAGATGAGGGGACAAGGGGGACAAGGGGGGCGAGGGGGCGAGGGAGACAAGGGGGACAAGGGGGGCGAGGGGGCGAGGGAGACAAGGGGGACAAGGGGGACAAGGGGGGCGAGGGGGCGAGGGAGACAAGGGGGACAAGGGAGACAAGGGGGACAAGGTAGATAAGTCTGTAATATGACCAATCACAAATGACGAATGACCAATGACCAATCACAAATGACCAATGACTAATCTGATACCAAAGCAATTGCGAAAAAACAAGCAGCAACGCTACAAGCTGCTCATGGTAGCAATGGTTGTGATATTGTTGGTGTCTGTAACTTTGGCGGTGATGATTGGGCCTGTGCCGATTCCGCCTTTGCGAGTATGGCAGATAGCTTTATCCCAAGTGTTTCCCCAGATGACAGGAGACTGGACGCAAGCACAAGTGCAAATTGTCTGGCTGATCCGCTTTCCCCGTGTGCTGTTGGCTTTTTTTGTGGGTGCTGGACTATCGGTGGTTGGTGTGATTATGCAAGCACTGGTACGTAACCCGTTAGCTGACCCATTTATTCTCGGTATTTCCTCTGGCGCGTCCGTTGGTGCTGTTTTAGTCATTTTATTTGGGATTTTCTCATTTTTTGGTGTATATGCCTTATCTGTTGGGGCGTTTCTCGGTGCGCTGTTGGCTTTTTTTGTGGTGTTTTTTTTAGCACGACGACAGGGAAACCTCTCCTCTACCCGCTTAATTTTAGTTGGTGTAGCAGTATCCTCTTTATTTGAGGCGGTAACAAGTTTTTTGGCGATTAAAGCGGGAAGTGGAGAAGCGACAAGACGAGTGTTATTTTGGCTATTGGGAGGACTTTCGGGAACAACTTGGACAGACTTAATTCTGCCTGTGCTGGCTTTGGTCTGGGGAATTTGGTATTTATTACTTCAGACGCGATCGCTCAATGCACTTCTCATCGGTGAAGAAACAGCACGGACTTTAGGAACTGACACCGATAGTTTCCGGAAACAGTTATTTTTTGTTACTTCCCTATTGACAGGTGTCATAGTTGCTGTAAGTGGTGTCATTGGCTTTGTTGGGCTAATGATTCCTCACAGTGTGCGTTTCCTTGTCGGTTCAGATCATCGCCGGGTGTTACCTGTGAGTCTTTTGCTGGGCGGCATTTTCCTCATTTGGGCAGATGTCCTAGCACGTACCATTGTCGCTCCAGAGGAACTACCTATTGGCATTGTTACTGCACTTTTCGGCGCTCCTTTTTTCATTTGGTTGATGCAAGGTAAAGGGGATGGAAAATGAATTTAGAGGTGAAACACCTATGTTGGAGTATTGAGGGAAAACAGATTTTGCATGACATTCATCTGCAAGTGTCATCGGGTGAGTTAGTGGGGCTGATTGGCCCTAATGGTAGTGGTAAATCAAGTTTGCTCAGATGTCTCTATCGTGTCCTGAAGCCAGATAGGGGGGTGATAACTCTCAACGGTAAGAATATCTGGCATTTGAGTACCCGTGAAATGGCACAAACTACAGCAGTTGTTTTGCAAGAGACATCTGCTGATTTTGACTTTACAGTTGCAGAAATGGTACTAATGGGGCGTAATCCCCATCAAGGTTTGTTTGACCGCGAGACAAAAAAAGACCACTTGATAGTTTTGAATGCTTTAATGCAGGTGGGAATGAATGACTTTGCAGAACGTAGTTTTATTTCCCTTTCTGGTGGAGAAAAACAGCGTGTATTAATTGCACGCGCCATCGCTCAACAAGCACAGTTTTTAATTTTGGATGAGCCGACTAATCACCTGGATATTCGCTATCAGTTAGAACTTTTGGAACTGGTGAAGGGTTTGGGGGTGACGGCAATTGCAGCGTTGCATGATTTGAATTTGGCTGCTAGTTATTGCGATCGCATTTATGTTGTTCATCATGGCACAATCAAAGCAGTCGGAACACCCCAAGATTTATTACAACCTAGTTTAATCCGTGAGGTATTTGGCGTAGGTTCAACCGTAGAAACCAACTCAAAGAATGGTAAATTAAACATCAGCTTTTTCTTAGATACAAAATAAATCAGTGTGAAAAAACAGGCATTGCTGAATGAGGGGATGAATTTGATGTCTTGGAAATTTTTAACTCCTTATTCTCTCTGCGTCTTTGCGCCTCTGCGTGAGATAAATCATCCCGCAATTATGCAACGCCAAAAAACAAAACTAAGTTAACAAAAGTCAACAAGCCTACCATCCTTTTCCCTCCCACCTCGCTTTCAAGCTAGGAAGCAAGAGTTTAAAATTCTTACTAGTAATGGCTTTAGAGCTTTTTTGCTAAAAAATATCGCTGATGACCGGGGGGAAAATCCTCTAAAATACCAAAGATTTGATAACCGAGACGTTGGTAAAAACCCAAGGCTTGAAAACTAAAGGTATCTAAGTATGCGTTGCCACAACCGCGTTGTTTAGCTAATTTTTCTGCCTCTAGCATCATTTTGCTGCCATATCCTTGACCGCGCAGTGTTTCGGATACCCAAAGATGCGAAATATACAGCCATTCCCAATTTGTTTTACCAACTAATCCAGCCACAATTGTACTGTCAGCATCTCGCACCCAAATAGCTAAAGGCTCGTATACATCTGGCTGTGTCTGACTGTTGTTATATTCCACCAGATGGCTGATGACAGTACGAATATCTTTTGCATCGGGTTGATGATCGATTGTAATTTTTAGATCACTCATCTGCGTCATTCGTACTAAATGGCGCTAGAATAACACGGAATCGCACTGCCGTAACTTTGGTCTTTCCGAGTCAAGCCTTTGTAAATCCTTCAACTATCTCAAGGTAGAGGTTTGGTAGCGGATTTGACACTATACCCAAATTAGGTTTGTAGCATCTATAACGCTAGTAAGATTTTTATGAATTCCCGGATTCGCTTTTTAATGTGTCCTCCTGACCACTATGATGTAGATTATGTGATTAATCCTTGGATGGAAGGGAATATTCACAAATCCTCACGCGATCGCGCTGTTGAACAGTGGCAGGGTTTATATCAAATTCTCAAAGAACATGCCATTGTAGATTTAGTTACACCGCAAAAAGGCTGGCCTGATTTAGTTTTTACCGCCAACGCCGGTTTAGTTCTGGGGGAAAACGTTGTTCTCAGCCGCTTTTTACACAAAGAACGCCAGGGAGAAGAACCATATTTCAAACAATGGTTTGAAGAAAATGGTTATAAAGTATATGAACTGCCCAAAGATTTACCATTTGAAGGTGCGGGTGATGCACTTCTAGACAGAGAAGGGCGTTGGTTATGGGCGGGATATGGTTTCCGTTCTGAATTAGATTCGCACCCATATCTGGCCAAGTGGCTGGATATTGAAGTGTTATCTCTGCGTTTAATTGATGACAGGTTCTATCACTTAGATACTTGTTTTTGTCCGTTAGCAAATGGCTATTTACTGTATTATCCCGGCGCGTTTGATTCTTACTCCAACCGCTTAATTGAAATGCGCGTCGCCGCAGAAAAGCGCATAGCCATCGCTGAAGCTGATGCTGTCAACTTCGCTTGCAATGCAGTGAATGTTGAGAGTATCGTGATTATGAATAAAGCCAGCGATGCTTTAAAATCTCGGTTGGCAGAAGTTGGTTTTCGAGTCCTGGAAACACCCCTCACCGAATTTCTCAAAGCTGGTGGTGCGGCTAAATGTCTCACTTTACGGGTGACAGAACCAGTCCGCGACGAAGTTCATGCCAATGTTTCTGTCGAAAGTCGGATTATTCGTTTAGAAGGACATTTGCTAGATTCTGGTTTAATTAACCGCGCCTTAGACTTGATTGTTGATACAGGCGGAAGTTTCCAAGTATTGAATTTCAACTTGGGAGAACAGCGCCAAAGTACATCGGCGGCTGAAGTCAAGGTATCAGCACCATCTCACGAGGTGATGGAAGAAATCATCTCGTTGTTAATTGATTTGGGTGCAGTAGACTTACCTCAAGATGAACGTGATGCGAAGCTAGAACCTGTAACTTTGGCTGGTGTCGCGCCTGATGATTTCTACGTCAGCACAATTTATCCCACAGAGGTGCGGATCAATGGGCAATGGGTGAAGGTAGAAAATCAACGGATGGACGGTGCGATCGCCATTACTCAAAGTGCCAATGGTATAGTAGCAAGATGTAAAATTCTGCGGGATTTGGAAGTTGGGGAACAGGTAGTTGTCGATGTACTTGGTATCCGCACCATCCGCAAAACCGAATCGCGCGAACAACGCAACGCCCAAGAATTCAGCTTTATGTCCGCCGGGGTTTCCAGTGAACGCCGCGTTGAATTGGTGGTGGAACAAGTCGCTTGGGAATTACGTAAAATCCGTGATGCTGGCGGTAAAGTAGTTGTCACGGCTGGGCCTGTGGTGATTCACACTGGCGGTGGTGAACATCTTTCTCGCTTGATTCGAGAAGGTTATGTGCAGGCTTTACTGGGCGGAAATGCGATCGCTGTTCACGACATCGAGCAGAATATTATGGGAACATCTCTCGGTGTAGATATGAAGCGGGGTGTTGCAGTGCGTGGTGGACATCGCCATCACCTAAAGGTAATTAATAGCGTTCGTCGTCATGGCAGCATTGCCAAGGCTGTAGAGGCGGGGGCAATTAATAGCGGTGTGATGTATGAATGCGTCCGCAATAACGTGCCTTTTGTCTTAGCTGGTTCCATTCGGGATGACGGGCCTTTGCCTGATACCCAAATGGATTTGATTAAAGCGCAGGAAGAATATGCCCAAAATTTAGAAGGTGCAGAGATGATTTTGATGTTGTCATCGATGCTGCACTCCATTGGGGTGGGGAATATGACCCCATCTGGTGTGAAAATGGTTTGTGTGGATATTAACCCGGCTGTGGTGACTAAATTGAGCGATCGGGGTTCGATTGAATCGGTGGGTGTTGTGACAGATGTGGGATTATTCCTCAGTTTGTTAATCCAGCAGCTTGATAAGTTGACAAGTCCCTACGTTTCTAAGGTAGGTTAGTCAACAGACTACACTAGACGCACACAAAGGAAATGGTAAGAGTAGCTTTAACAAGAGAGTTGCAAATTAACTGGGTTAGTTTCATCGCTGACTTTATGTTGGTAGGAATGGTTTTCGGCCCTCCCATTGCTCCTTTTTTGGCTGCGTCTGGATTATGGTTACTTGGGGGTATTGCGAACATCATTTATTTCATGGGAAATCATGTGTGTCCGCAACCAGAAATGGGCTTAGATTTAGCACCCCCATTTATCATGGCTGTTTGTATGCGCTGTTATGGTACGGTTACAGGTTTGTTAATTACTCGGCTGCTGTATGCTGTGACTGGTGGTAAAGGTTTTTACTGGTTAAGTCAATACGGCTGGAATGGTGCTGCTTTCGCCAGTGTGTTGATGATGGCTTACCCGTTGGAATTAGCAGCACAAATTTTTGACTTGTGGGATTTTAATAATTATCTGGTTACGCCCTTTGGGTTAATTACAGGTTTGGCTTGGGGGCTTTTTACAATGCCGATTTTGCATAGTGGGCAACGTGATTGAATACTGTATGAAGTAATAAAGGTGGGTAAAATCTACATATAAAGGCTAACTTATACTTAAACTATGCCTAAGTTAGATATTATTCACAATGCAGTAAAAAATGCACTGATAAAAGATGGCTGGGCAATTACACATGACCCTTATGTAATTCAGTATCGAAGAACAACATTATACGCTGATCTGGGTACTGATCGGGCGATCACAGCTCAGAGCTAATTACTTTATGGATGGCTCAACCGATTTCGGCGCTTGAGTAAAGATTATGAGGTTTATTCCGACGTGAGTGCAGCGATGATTTATGGTTCTTTGCTTCGTCTCATGGTTAGGCGATTAGCTATTTAATATTTACTTTACGAATCAGCTCTTATCCTGTGTTTATGCAATATTTTACAGAAAATAGGCGATCGCCTACGTATACAGCATAATAGTGGGCTGAGTGCGATCGCATTAGAAGATTTTTTTCTCCTCATAGTGAAAAAAAGCAGGATATTAAGGGCTATTCCTGCTTTCTACTATGAGTTTGCTTGAACATTTAAAGCATATTCTTTAAATCTTTCTAAATCAGCCTGAATTGTTGATTCTACAACCCTGCCTAAAAACAGGTTATCCATAATTTTGCCAATAATGCCAGGGATAGCATAGGACACAGTTAGCTTGACAATACTACTAGTGTGGCGATCGTAAAATCGAATCGCTCCCTGATTTGGCAAACCATCAATTGATTTCCACTGGATAATCTGGTTAGGGATAATTTTGAGAATCTGAGATTTCCAGGTAAATTCTAAACCGCCAGTGTTGAGTTTCCAAATAGATATTTCTGGATCATCAGGCGGTATTTTGACCGAATCAATCCATTTCATCCATCGGGGCATTTGTTCTAAATCAGACCACAGACTCCACACTAAATCAATGGGAGCCTCTACTTCTACCTGTACACTATGCTCTAGCCAATCTGACATTCTTTGTTCTTCCTCTGGGGTGCGCTACTGCTTGATTGTCTCTAAAATCGCTTTTGCTGCCCGTCTTCCAGAAATTGTTGCTCCTTCCATACTATCGATATAATCTTGCTGGGTATAGCTACCTGCTAGGAAGAAATTAGGAATGGGAGTTTTTTGGTTGGGGCGGTATAAATCCATCCCTGGGGCTTCTCGATAAAGAGATTGGGCAAGTTTCACAACACCATACCAAGTCATGTTGAGTTCCCGCGATGAGGGGAAAAGTTCATGTACTTGCTTGAGGACGTGCTGGGCGATCGCTTCGTTACTTTCCTTAATAAATGGATCTCCCGGTGTGAGTACTAGTTGCAGTAATGAACCTTGTCCTGGGCGATAGTAATCACTAGGACTAGTCAACGCCAAGTCAGCAAAACAAGAAAAGTCTGCATCAGCAGTATACAGCAAGTTATCTATGCCTGCGGCATGGTTGAGTTGTTGACGTTTCTCAGCATCTTGCAATTCTGTCACCCAACCATCAAAACGCAACTGGACTGTAGCTACAGGTACTGCATCTAATTTATAAATATTGTCAAATTCCGACCATTTTCGCCAATCTGCGGGTAATATTCGCTGAATACCTGGAATATCACAGGCGCAGACATAAGCATCTGCGGTGATGGTTTCTGTGGTATCACCTTGAGCTACGACTATCCCAGTAACGTGGGTTTGTCCATCTGCTTCGGCAAATTGAATTTCTCGGACTTGGCGACGAGTATAAACTTGCGTGCCTCTGGCTGCCAAATATTCCAGAATTGGTTTATGTAAATATCCTTCCGGGGAACCTTCCAACATCCGCAACACAGAAGCTTCAGTTCTGACTGCGAAAAACTGGAAGATAGTCAACATACAACGGGCAGAAATATTTTCGCAGTCAATGAATCCCAACGCATAAGCGATGGGATTCCACATCCGTTTAATGCTACCTTCACTACCACCGTGACGACGAAACCAATCAGCAAAGCTAATTTTATCTAGGTTGCGGATGGTTTTCATTGCCCCGTCAAAGTCTACTAATCCTCTGACAATGGGACTGGTACCAAGGGCGATCGCATTTTGTAACTTATCTTGTAAAGATAGTTGGGAAGTTGTGAAAAATGCTTTCAAGCCATTAAAAGGCGCACCTGTGAAAAAACGAAAATCTAATGCACCGGTGCGTCCGCCCTTATTAATAAAAGTATGGGTGTGTTCTTTCAGGCGTAAATGTGACAACGCACCCACTTTTTCCATTAACTCAAACAATTGATAGTAGCAGCCAAAAAAGACGTGCAAACCCATTTCTACATGGTTGCCATCGCCATCTACCCAACTGCCGACTTTACCACCAACAAACGGACGGGACTCAAAAATCTGGACTTCACAGCCAGCATCGGCTAAATCTACTGCGGTTGCTAGTCCAGCCAATCCCGCACCTACAATTGCAACGCGCATTCCGTTCTACCTCTTCAGTTTCTTTACAAATTGTAACTGGGTTGGTGTCGGAATTTGCCACTAGCATCAAGCCGATTTGCGAGGTTTCACACTCGCTGAGTTAGAAATTAGTTGTCAGAGATTGATCAGGAGTCCACCAGTATGTAGATGCACTATGGGGTTCAACCCAGGAGTAATAAAAGCTATTTTATTACTTGATTTAATTCCTGATTACTAAATTTACTTCCTGCAAAATGCTTGTGTGGGGTTACACAAACAGAAGTAAAGGTGGACTGAAAAAGCATAATAGATATTTCTAGTCAAAGTAGTGACTATTCTAGGATGCTTTTTCTTTTCTATTTTGCTTCCTTGTTGTCATCAGATACTGGTAATCCTCGAATCAGTTCTCGAATTACATCTGTTGCAGGTCTACCTGTCTGTTGACAATATTTTTCTAGCTTTTCTGCTTCCTGTGTTGCTAGATTCACAGTTATACGTTTAACGGCCCATTTTTTATTAGTCATTATCATGCTATCTGCTGTATGTTAACACCATCAAAACAACAAAAGACTCCAGATAAGGAGGTATAAGATTATCAGAGTTTGTGTCAAGAAACAAGCAATGCTACAGACACAAAAATCATCATTTTGTCAAATTATTCATCATTTTTGTGGAAGATAATCAGAACGGGATCACTATTGTGGCAGGAAAAGTCCTTGGTGTACATTCATGAGTTGTAACAATTGCACTAATGATGTTTTCAAGACAACCTGACATGAAATTTTATCAATTAATTTGAGATACCTAAGCTTCACTCAATTGAGATTACCGATATTTTTATTCAGAAAAATTATTTCAACTTTTCTGCTGCATCACCTCATTTGTCAACAACGTTAGACGCTAATACATCTACTAGTTATTTAGGTGTGTATATTTGACTGGTAATTACCCAATAGTAAGCACCTACAAAGGTTCACTCCCAATATTCACCAGTTTTTATCTGAATTTAGGCATGATTTTTTGGTACTCATTGGGTGAATATATCAACAAATTATGGTTGATGATTTCAGCAATCATTGACTGACTCTTTTATCTCAAATGGGTAAAAATGAGATTTGATTAATTACTATTTTTAGTAGTAATACAGTGATGTTTGAGTTGATTACGAATTCTGTGCTGAAGTTTTCGTAAATTTTGCAATTATAGTTTTGTTCTGCACACATCACTATTTTCGTTTCATGATTTGATCAACTATGACAAGTCTCTAATTGATGAAACGAATTTTAGTCAGTCTGTCGTACAAACTTAGGAATAAATCTCAATTTGCTTTGGAAAAATTTTAATTCTTTTTTAGCTTCCCTCCTTGGAAATTCCAGTCCAAAATTATTTAATCAGCACTCACCTCATAAGGGAATAGTTGCTTGATTTTTAGTGTTAAGGCTATTATAACCATGATTTTTCGGCTTTAAATAATCTTCATTTAGTACTTGATTAGCAGGTTTATCGAACTTTATAAAAAAAATATAAAGGATAAAATGTCTGAAATAAAGTTTTCAGTAATTACTGAGAAAAATAACCTTGATGATTATCAAGAAGCCTCAGAATTTCAACATTTTAGGATAAAGTTCAAATAGTTATTTAACTTCCTCATTAAGATGTTCAAAAAATGATCACTGGAATAGTTATCATAATTTAGTGAAAAAATTACCGAAAATTTCCAGCATATCTATGCTTCATGAACTTTGCATAAAGTAATTTAGCCAAGCCCTAAATATTGATGGGCAGAATAATCTAAAAACACAAGCAAATCTGCTTTGTATTTGTCTTCACTAGCCAACTAAACAAATCCTGAAATTTTGGGATTTTGGGGGAAGATAAGGGAAAAGAGGCAAGAGGGAACACTGATCCTGCTGGAGACGCTACGCGAATGACAAGCTATACCAAGTTGCAATCAAAGACATTAATTT
The DNA here is from genome assembly GCF_014698045.1 of Aulosira sp. FACHB-615. Classification (GTDB taxonomy): domain Bacteria; phylum Cyanobacteriota; class Cyanobacteriia; order Cyanobacteriales; family Nostocaceae; genus Nostoc_B. The sequence goes on along the minus strand of NZ_JACJSE010000003.1, from coordinate 442,622 downwards.
GAGCTGGGAGTGGGGAGTAGGAATACTATTTCTGAACGCAACCTATACCAAATTGAAGAATGATTGCGACAAATGAATTGCCCAAAAGCTTACCAGTAAAGCCTGTCTCAATCCAAAATCTAAAATCTAACATGGTATTGGTATAAGGATTTTAGACACATACACCCCTATACCCTCGCCAAAACCCTTGATTTTTCGTTTTTATGCGGTAAGTCCTAATGTTGATGAAATTACAGTTGTGGCATAAGTTGTAAAGTGCCAAGACCCAAATCTTTGGGTGAAAGCGATCGCGCTTCAAACAAAGCCACCATATCGCGCAGTTGAGGATTACCGCGAGCTGCGCCGGTTAATCCTTTGGCAATAATTAAACCGCAGTAACCTTTGGTGTTCTTACACCTCTGATTCCATTTTTTGCGAGCTTCGACATGGATGGGATCATCATCTAAAAATTCGCCGAATAAAAACAATTCACCATTTTGAGTTTGCAGCAAACCCAAGTCGTAGCGATCGCCATCAAACGGATCAGCGCCAGGATTAAAGCAGATGGCTTTGAGTCCACCAGCCGCTTCTATATTTTCAATTACCGTCTTGGCTTTGGGGCGGGAAGTTTGAATCAAGATTACAGGTAATCCATCACCTACCTGTTTAATTTCCCCGGCTGGATGATAAGTTACACCTTTGCGGAGATATTCCAACATTTCCCAAGACACCACACCCAAGCTGAGAAAAGAATCTTCAGGAATTAAATCATCGCGTAAAGACCGGAAAATCGGGGAATCTGATGTGTCTATTTCCGATTCATCTGTACCAAAGCCAGCCATTTCTTCTAACTCAGCAGCCAATTTTGGCATCGAAGCAACCTTCACTGGAACCGATTTAGTTGCGCCCTCGGCTTCGGGAAGAGAAATTCGATAGCGATGGCTGAGTTCCGGGAAGGTGTCATCAGATAACTGACGACGATGGTCACGAATAAAACGACATAAACTTTCTAAAGCAACATAAACTACTAGCGCCTCTTCGTCATATAAAACAGAACGCAGTCCTTCTAAGGGGTGAATGTTGCCAAAAGTCGGGGCGATTTCTGATAACTCCATCTCGGCTAAATCGTCTGTTTCATCTTCATCCTCGTCATCCGCATCGAGGCTTTCAAAAGTGAGAAATAGACAATCTTGCTTGAGAAAAGCTTCTTCTAAATGTCCTTGGGAATCTTCATGTTGCAAAACTGCGGCCCGAAAACGTTGCAGGGATTCTTCCGAGCGATAAAACAAAATGCCGTACTCCATCCCCAACATTCCCATGACTGAGGCATAAAGTTTCCCGACATCCCATTTATTAATTTCGATGGAGATAATTTGCTGTTCTTCCAAAAATTCCCAAGGGGCTGCTTGCCAAAGGGCAAAAGCCTTTTCTTGCAAAGCTTGGGCATACTGTGGCGGTAAATCTGGAATTTGGCTATCAACAATTTCTGCAAAGCCGCGAAATAATTCATCAATTAAGGGTAAGTCTGGGGCGTAGTCAATCACAATATCTAAATCTTGCAGCACGCCACGCAGGTAAAATTGAATTTCTCGGTCTTTGACTACAATTTTTTGGGGTCTGGCAGGTTTAGCCGGACTGTGGGGATGCTCCATTGCCCGCATCAGGGTGCGAACAATTGCTTCTGGGCCTGTTTCGGGAGGTACTACATCCATGCCACGAACAACACCTTGTGAGCCATCAACCCAAAGAATACAATCACCATTGGCCGATGAGTCGGAATGCGGGATTGGTGACGATGACAATGGACGGCGATCGCCCTCCCATACAGAAGGAATTTGGGGTAATTTATTCAACCGACGATTGGTAGAGCGATTAAAACTTGTCATAGAGTCAGTTCATCAAAGGAAGCAATTTGTATATCAACTGTTGGGGATGGCTAACCTGGAAAGAAATTTTCCGGGCTGTACCTGGAGAGGAATGGCGACTCAGGTTGCCACAAGGCTGAAATTCTGAAAATACCGAATGTTTAAATACACCGAGTCTCTCAATTCTAGAATAAAAAGCTTTGCCTGCTTTTGACGGAGTGTTTACAATTGGCAATTTCTGGCCTCAATGTCGCTAGAATATATACACAAATTACCCATCAACCCAGCAGCAATTACAAGTTTGTATAAAGTTACTAGTTATTAAGGAGTTAACAAAATATGACACAAGCAACCCAACCTCAACAACGTGGCATTTTATTAAGCGAAGCAGCTTTGCGCCAAGTCAAACTCCTGCAAGCGCAACAAGGTCAAGATTTATGCCTGCGGGTAGGAGTGCGACAAGGGGGATGCTCCGGGATGTCTTATATGATGGACTTTGAAGACAAGAGCAAGATCACCCCCCAGGATGACGTTTTTGACTATGACGGCTTTCAAATTGTTTGCGATCGCAAAAGCCTGTTGTATTTGTATGGCTTGATGCTTGACTATAGCAATGCGATGATTGGCGGCGGTTTTCAGTTCACTAACCCTAACGCTAGTCAAACCTGTGGTTGTGGTAAGTCATTTGGTGTGTAGTAAGATTGTCATTTGTCATTTGTTCTTTATATTGACTAATGACTCTTGACCAATGACTATTGACTCTTGACTAATGACTAACACCGTTGAATCCTTGTTTGATGAAGGTTTGGAACGTTATAAAGCTGGCGAATCAGTGGATGCTTTGATCCCTGTGTTTAAGGAGGTATGCGATCGCGCTCCCAAAACCGCCGCCGCTTGGATTTGTCTAGCATGGTTATATATGTTAGACAACAAGTCCAACTTAGCTTATAAGGCTGCACAAAAAGCTGTCAAGCTAAGTCCCCAAGACCCACAAGCCAGAGTTAATTTAGCTATAGCAATGCTAGAAACTGGTCAAAAAGGGTTACGCCAACACATTGATGTTGTACAACAGTTATTCTTGGTAAACCCAGAATGGCGCGATGAAATTAACAGTAGTATTGAAGACGGTCTGAGTCGAAAACCAGACTGGGAAAGTCTCAGAAAAGTTAAGAAGTGGTTATTTGAAGAGTAGAGGTGAGAGGATAGAGGTTAGCGGCTAGGGGCTAGAGGTGAAAGTAACATCCTTAGTGAGCGTCACTTTGTCATAGCTAATTTATATTGCTTAATTTTTATATTCCTAACCTCTAGCCCCTAGCCCTAGCCCCTAGTCTCAAATTGTCGATATGAAAGATAAACTACTAAATTGGCTGAACTTGATTTTGGTAGCCGATGTGTTCTTGGTGTTATTTGGCTTTGGTTGGTTTGCGATCGCAGTTTTTGGTGATGCTGCGGGCATAAATTTGGGTCTTGATTTATGGCACAAGCTTTGGCAACCATTATTTAACCCCGCTATTGGCATCCTGATGGGGGGTGCAATTTTAAGCGGAATTATCAGTTGGGTATCTCGGAAATTTCTCACTGATTAGTTATTTGTCAATAGTCAATAGTCCAGTTTTTTGACTATTGACTATTGACTTTTATTATAAAATTTGCTTCAAAGCTGGTTGTAAATTGGGATATTGATAGGTGAAACCTGATTCTAAAGTGCGCTTTGGCAGAACCTGTTGACCTTCTAAAACGACAATTGCGCCGTCTCCCAGTAAAGCTTCAATGGCAAAAGCCGGAACAGGCAACCAAGAAGGACGATTTAAGACTGTTCCGACAGTTTGAGCCAGATCATTCATCCGCACCGGATTTGGAGCAGTGGCATTATATACTCCTTCCATATCTGACTTGCTTAAAGCTTGCAAAATTAAGTTCACTACATCGTCAATATGAATCCACGAAAACCATTGGCGACCACTACCAATTGGCCCTCCAGCAAACATCTGAAAAGGTGGAATCATTTTGGCTAAAGCTCCACCCTTACCAAGAACAATCCCAAAACGCAGAATTACCAGTCGCACACCCGCATCTTTAACCTTTGTGGCTTCTGCTTCCCAGGCTTGGCAGACTTGAGCCAAAAAATCATTACCCGATACACTGGCTTCATCAAAAGTAGCGGTTTCACTTGTACCGTAGAAACCAATAGCCGAAGTGTTAACTAATACTCTGGGTTTGGAGTTAGCTTTAGCTATGGCTTCAACTATTTTCTGAGTACCTAGCTGACGACTATTGAGGATTTCTTGCTTACGTTCTGCTGTCCAGCGTCCCTCACCAATAGGTTCGCCTGCCAGATTCACGACAGCTTCGCAACCACTAACGGCATCTTGCCAAGTACCTGATGTTGTTGGTGTGTATGTAATAATTTCTACACTAGGAAAATTGACGGCTGGAAACACCTTTTGAGCAAAACCAGCATTACGTGTTAATACCAATACTTGATGACCTTCGGTTTGCAGTCTTTCTACTAAACGACTCCCGACTAATCCTGTTGCTCCTGTAATTGCTACTTTCATTCTGCACCTCCCCAAAGCCTTATACAATTTTGGATTTTAGATTGAAAATTGCTGTCTCAATCTATGTTCGGCCAATCCATTTCCCGCCATTCTCTAGAAAATTGGACTTATTTTAAAGTTTTTTATCAAATTTTCAAGATGTGTTTCTCTGGTAAGTTAGGGAAAAGCACTGAATTTCAGCCAATTTGCCAGTACCTTTATGTAATCAATCTGTAATGTATTGCCGTTTGGCGGCTTTGGTATTATACGATGGACGGAGTGTTGCAATGCTTGGGGCTATTATGGCTCGCTATACCTGTTCATTTACAATTGGTCTTTCGATTGACCGTCTTCAGCCATTATTGTTAGAACTTCTCCAAGGCTGCGATTTGGAAATTCAGTATTACAAGTCAGATTACATTCTGGCTCGTGAAATTCCTGGTAATGTTTTCTTTTCTAAATCGGTCAAAGTTGAAGTATTCATTGACAGATCAAGCGCCACTGAAACAGAATCCCGGATGAGTGTCATTGTGAAAAATGAAGAATTGCCCATTTACTTGGAGAATCACTGCCAAAAAATGTTTGAATTTGTCAAACAGGAAATTGAACAAAGTCGCCATTGGCATTTAATTCAAAGTCTCGCTGGTTAATTACAGCAGATTTCAAGTGAGTGAAATACATCATTTAGTTGTTAAAGCTAAATAGATAGCCTATTCTCATTGTGAATTCTGCTGTAAGTGGAAGGCTACTAGTACAGCAGGTCGGCTTAAATAAACAGACCACACTTCGTCTACTTCGGCTCCTTTCGACTTCTCCTGACGGAGACGCTGCGCGAACGCTCAAGACAAGTCGCTCAGTACAAGTACACTCAGTGACCATAAGAAATTGCTAAAAGGCTTGTGGTATCGTTATTATTTCTTTTTCCTTTTGCCTTATTGTACTAGGCTAACTGCGACAAATTGAGCTGGTGTAAAACAGGCGAACTATCCGCAAATTAGCTGATTTTTATTTTTGCACATCTTCTGGATCGTCGGTCATACCAGGGTTAATTAGAGTGATATCGTACTCACTGGAATCAGTTTGTCCTGAACGTTGAGTATTTCTCAAGAGATAATAAATGGCGCGTACTTGAGGGCCAAAAACAATTTCATCTTCATTTTTTAAATCGTGGGCTGGCATTTTGCGCCCATTAATCATCAGTCCATTGGCACTAGGTCTACCTTTGGCATCACCATCTACAATTCGATAGTAATCAGTTTGATTGTTTTTTCCTCTTGGCAATCTAACTAAGGTCGCATGATGGCGAGAGACAAACTGAGAGAATAAACGGATGTTGCAATCACGGTCTCGACCAATAGAGTAAACAGGATTTTCGAGAGAAAATTCCTTACGACCTTGATCATCTTCAAGAATCAGTAGATGGCTTTCATGAGTTTCTGGTGCCATTGATATATCGTGATCACTATCAACAGAATTTTGATTAATTAATGTTGGTCTATTATTATTTACTACCATTCTTGCTTACTACAGTCTGTGGTGATAACTCTGACAAACTTGAAAGCTGTTCTGACTCAGAAGAGTAGAACATTAAGGTTCTACTCTGTAAAACCATTTCACTTAAAAAGTGATACAGATACAAAAGCCGCGCCTCGACTTCTCCTGACGGAGACGCTGCGCGAACGCTCGGCGAACAGAAGGAGAGGTGCAGATAAAGTGATTTGTATCAGTAATTTCGTGAATTGGTATAAGATGTTTTACACCTAACTAACAATTCAGTTTAACCTGTGTTGAGAAAACTGGCATTCAGTTTGCATTCTCAGAAAATACTGAGTCACCGAAGTTTGCTCAACGCGGGGAACCCGCGCACGCAACTTCTCGCTGAGTGCTGAGTAAAAATACTAATAGGACTTACACAGTCAAACGAAAAATCAAAGGTGTAGAGAAGGGTGTGAAGGTATATGAGTATATATATCCAAAAACCTTACACCCTCAAACCCTTTCACCCCCACACCCAGTCTCCACAGACAATCTTTGTGCATAAGTCCTAACTAAGCTGATTGCCTGTGAGTTAGTCTTCGTAAGAATATGGAGTTAGTCACAACACTGACTGAACTAAAGGCCATGAGTGCGGCGGCGTTTGATGGACTGAGGACGAAACCCATACTAGGTAATAAAACACCAGCCGCTAAAGGAATCCCCAAGGTATTGTATGCAAAAGCCCAAAATAAATTTTGGCGGATTTTGTTGAATGTGGCACGACTGAGGCTAATGGATTCTACAACGTCACTTAAGCGATCGCGCATCAAGATAATTTCCGCAGTTTCCATTGCTACATCTGTGCCTGAGTGTAAGGCAATCCCGACATCGGCTTGAGATAAAGCGGGTGCATCATTAATGCCATCTCCCACCATCGCTACAATTGAGTGCTGAGTTCCGGTTTGTAGAGATTTAACTAGTTCGGCTTTTTTACTGGGTGGGACTCCGGCGACGATATCAGCATGATCTAATCCTAGTTGTTTACCGATCGCATTGGCGGCTTCTTGGCGATCGCCACTGAGTAACATTACCCTTAAACCCTTATGCTGCAATTTTTGTACTGTGGTTTTGGCATCAGGTCGTAAGGTATCTTGAATGGCGATGAGTCCCACTAAACTACCCCCAACAGCAACACATACAACTGTTTTGCCTGCTGTCGCCAGTCTTTGAATTTCTTGTTGGGCAATTTCACTAACCACAACTCCATGCCAACTTAACCAATCTTGATTGCCTAACAGCACTATTGTTTCTTCTACTACCGCAGACACTCCTAACCCTGGTTCGGTATGGAAATCAACGGCGTTGGGAATAGTTAATTGCTGGTGTTGTACTTCTTGTTGAATGGCTTTAGCTAAGGGGTGATAAGTGCCACTTTCTACTGCTGCGGCTAGTTGCATGAGGGAGTAGGGAGTAGAGAGTGGGGAGTGGGCTAGTTCTAGGCAATCAGTAACAGTAGGATTACCAGTGGTGAGTGTGCCTGTTTTATCAAAAACGACTGTATTTAGTTTGTGGACTTTTTCTAAAACGTCACCGCCTTTGATTAATAAACCGCGTTCTGCGCCTATACCAGTGCCGACGAGAATGGCTGTGGGTGTGGCTAGACCTAAAGCACAGGGACAAGCAACTACCATCACGGCGATCGCTAGTTTTAAGCTAGTTAATAATGGGGAGTGGGGAGTGGGGAGTGGGGAGTTGTGGCTATGGGCGGTGTGACTCATCATTTCCATACCACTGGAGATGATGATATCAGGCCAAATGTTTGTGCCAAAAAAGTACCAAAAGACAAAGGTGAATACAGAAGCGGTCAACACGCCGTAGGTGAAGTATCCAGCGACTTTATCGGCTAATTTTTGTACAGGTGCTTTGCGGGTTTGGGCTGCTTCTACTAGGGCGACAATTTGCGCCAAGGTGGTATCGTTGCCTGTACGGGTTGCTTGAATTGCGATCGCACCTGATTGGTTGATTGTGCCAGCAGTAACTAGATCACCTGCTTGTTTACTTACAGGTACAGCTTCGCCCGTTAACATCGACTCATCTATGGTTGTCTGCCCAAAGCGCACTTCCCCGTCTACAGGGATTTTATCTCCAGGTAATACCTGCAACCATTCACCCACCCGCACTTGTTCGGCGGGGATTTCGATACTGTTAGCCGCAATTCCCAATTTTTCTGGGTCTGGGTTGGGAATTAACCTGGCTACCTGTGGTTGGAGTGCGAGTAATTGCCGAAAGGCGTTAGCCGCCCTACCTCTGGCTTGTCTTTCTAAGGTTCTGCCCAAAAGGATAAAGCCTAACATCATCACTGGTTCATCAAAGAAGCACTCCCAACCCATTTGGGGGAACAACAGCGCCACTAAACTCGCAGTGTAAGCGGTGATTGTTCCCAAACCGATTAAGGTGTTCATATTGGGAGAATTGCGCCGCCAACCCAGCCAGCCATCAACAATAATAGGACGGCCAGGAAATAACAGTGCTACTGTTGCGAGTCCACAATGAAACCAGATGTTGTCTAATATTGGCCAAGTTATGCCAAAGAAACTGCTCAGATGCCCAATTCCCGACAACACCAGTAATATAGCAGCGATCGCTAATTGTCGGAAGGCTGCACGCATTTCTTGGTTCTGTCTGTTGGCAGAATCTTCTAAAGCAGCTTGTTGGCTAGATTTGCGGGGTTGAGTTGGAAATCCAGCAGTAGTTAATCGCTTTGCCAGTGCATCTGCATCTACCGCCCCAACTTCTGACTCTACGACTGCAACTTCTGTCGCCAAATTGACGCAAGCAGTTTTGACCCCCGGATATTGAGTTAGCTGACGTTCTACAGCACTTACACACCCAGCACACTTCATCCCTCCCACATCCAGAATAATTGTCTCGGAAGCGGGGGCTAGTTCTGGGTCAAGGTTCGTTTTCGACACAAGTTGCATGGCAAGTTTTTAGATTCACTACGAACATCTAACGCCTGATTATAAGCGTCTCTATTTCGAGCGTAGGCGAAATTTGGAACTATGACTGAATATCAATAACATTAATTTTTCGGCGTTGCTAATGAGTGGGATGAATTTTGTTTCGCGCAAAGGCAAGGCACTTCCACCCTCACTGCGTCTGAAAAATATTCTGCACCATCACTTTATCTGTACTGCTTGCGGCTTTATCTAACTCTGCTATTTCGCCAGCATCAAGTTGCCAACCCAACGCACCAATATTATCTTGTGCTTGGGCGAGGGATTTTGCACCAGGGATGGGAATAGTCCCTTTACAGATACACCAGTTAATGGCTACCTGTGACATGGTTTTATTTTTTGATTGGGCGATTTCTTGTAAACATGCTAACAGCGATCGTACTCCCGGTAATAACTGTCTAAATAACAACCCACGCACACCTTTGGGAACATTCCCTGTCTCGGAATATTTACCTGTTAATATCCCCAAAGCCAAAGGACTGTAGGCAATTAATTTAATCCTCAATTCATCACACACATCTTTGAGTCCCAGTTGCGTCACCGGATAAGTCGATAACAAAGAATACTGCACTTGCAAGGTAGAAATCGGCACACCTCGTTCGGCAAATCTTTGCTGCACCATTTTTAAGCGTTTTGGCCCATAATTCGACAACCCAACACCTTTCACTAAACCTTGTTCGTAAAGATCAGCCAAACCCTCTAATAAACCTTTTTCTTGCCAAGGTGCATAATTAGCCGTAGACCAGTGCATCTGTACTAAATCAACATTTCTACCTAAACGCTGGGCGGAAGACTGACAAGCTTTAATCATTGACTGGCGCGTCCATCGCCAAGGATACGCAGCCAGCTTTGTTGCAATGCAAATCTTTTCCTGGTTTAAACCTTGATATGCTTGAGCAAATCGCCCCAAAAGTAACTCACTACGTCCATTTAATCTCCCAGTACCGTACGAATCACCCGTGTCAAATAAAGTTACACCATTACTGACACATAAGTTAAACACAGCTTGTAGCTGCTCATCCATGTTTTCGTTGTATCCCCACAGCAGTTGGTTCCCCCACGCCCAAGTTCCGCAACCCATTTTTGCTAGGGATAGTTCTCGACTGATTTGCATTTTGATTGTCAATCACGCACCATCTGTATTATCGGCATACATCGGCCTTTAATTTCATCCTGAGTGCTGAGTGGGAGTAGACAAGGTAGAGGGGGTAGACAAGGTAGAAAGATTGCTTCTATGTCCCCCTTGTCTCCCTTGTCTCCCTTGTCCCCCCTGCCCCGGTTGGTGAATCTCGACACTTCGACAAGCTCAGTGCATCGCTTCGCTCGATTACCGCGTAGCCGAACCACTCCCCAACTCCCTACTCCCTACTCCCAACTCCCTACTTTTTCAAGCCAAGTGCATAAACACAAGTTTCAGCAGTTCTGCACGGGTAAAAGGTTTAGTTAAATAACCAGAGGCTCCGACTAATTTAGCTTTGACTTTATCCACAATTCCTTTATTACCTGTGACAAAAATAATCGGAGTATGTTTAAAGGTAGAATTATTCCGAATTATTTTGCATAATTCATAACCATCAATTCCAGCCATGTTGAGATCCAACAAAATTAAGTCTGGTTTATGGCGAATAATTGACATCACCGCTTTGAGGGGATCATCAATTGTCACTACAGAAAAATTCTCACTTTCCAAAAAACGACTAATTTCTTTGAGAATTGTCTGGCTATCATCCACAGAAATGATTTTATAGGTCTTTTTGGCGGTGACGGTAGTAGTCGTTACTCTTTCGGGCGGAGAGTTTATGGTATTTGGTATTGTTAATTCCTGAAGATTGTGAATTGATGGTGAGGTTGCTTGGGGCGATCGCACCACCAGGTTAAAATCTTCAACAGCCAGAGCCGTTTCTGCTTCTAGATAGCGACTACTGGGTTCTACTACTGTGTCGATGAATTGTCTGTTGAGTAATGCTGTTGTATATCGAGCAGATCCTGAAACTTCCGGCTGATGCTTTGGTAATTGATCAAATGGTGGATCTGGTTCGTGCATAATTACCCCTCCTTGGACAATATGAGGGTATAAATGTTGAGCCAGTTGCATTTCATCTTGATTCATAATTACAGCCAGATGTCGCAGGCTAAACCCTTTCATCCAAGCTGTTAATTCTCGTGGTAGTTGCGGTAAGTTCTTGCTGTGGAAATTCCTGTTAATTAACAGATATGGACGCTGATAAGGTGAAGAAATTTGGGGAGCGAAAGATTGCCAATTTTGTAGTCTAATGTGACAAATTTCTAGAGTTTTTTCGACATCCAGACGACAAATTTTGCTCAATGTTTGGGTTGCATCACTTAAAGCATAAGTACCTGTTTTTACTAACAAAAATGATTCCATCACTTCTTTGACAAGTTCTTGAATCAAAATTGTCGCTTGTGCATCATCCAGATAACCTTCTTTAATTAGCCAATTAATTGCTTGATAGTCAGCAGGCTGAGTTGATAAATCGTTGCTATTAGCAATGGCATGATTAAAAACATCAGATTCAAAATTCATGCGTAATTCTACGCGAATTTCGCTACTGAGCAAATTCAGGCGGCGCAGCTGGCGTTCTAATCTATCAAAAGGTTCAACTGAGTTTGTCGCGTAGGTGATGTTTCCCTGTTCTAAATAAATTAGCCATGTTACTAGGTTGCTAAATGCTTGTATACAAGTCGTTTCGACACTATGAGACAGTTGTTTTAATAAACTATGAGGACGTAAAACTGTAAATGTACCGAAATTAGACATTTTAAAAAATTGTTTTAGAAAATTATACAGAATCTATGCAAATTTGGATTCTTAAGTATGTTTTACTTTATTAGTTTTAATCTGTCTCCCGGACAATTATTCTCTCGACCGATAAAATAAATCGAGATTAACAGCTATGGAAATCAAAGTCTTACCCAGTCAGCTTGACAATCTACGAAGACAAAACAGCAATACCTATAAAATACTTTTCATTACTATTTCTGAAAAGTCATAGCGGAAGTTAGTATTTTTACTCGGTCAGGAGTCAGAGCTTACGCTTTACCAATCTTTACCCACAAATATTACCTTTAGGAGGCTCAAGTACCAACAGATCCAAGACACCAACCTAAATCAATCGAAATTTGACATTTGATTAAGAGTTACCCACACCCTAGATTCAAGCCCAGGAAAATACATCTGTCATCAGATAGATTATTTATGAAGAAGAATTAAGAACACATCCGTCAGAGTTCAGCATGAATTTTGTACGACACTTCTCCTGCCGGAGACGCTACGCGAACGACAAGCTCAGTGCATCGCTGGATGATGAATATTGGTTTAAAACCTTGCCCCTGGCGATGTACAAGGAAATTCAAGTATTCTTCCGACTAAAACTCCATCCCTCCATGAGTAGCGTATTCTGAATTCTGAATTCTGTTTTCTGACTCCTTTTTATTTTTGAGCCAGCTTGAGGAAAATGAATCAAAAACAAAATTTTTACTAGCTCAATTCCGTATTTAGCTAAAAAACCCGCTTGCAAGGTGACTGGAATGAGCAATTGAACGAGTTAATACTTTTGCCGGAGATAAAAATGAATATGTTCCACATAAAATCTTTAAATTTTTATCTGGGCAACTTTTGATGTTTATTATATTCTAGCGGTTGCCCTACATAAATCTTTGTAGTTCTGAAAATGCCGAAAACCAGAACTCTTGGTAAATTTGCGGTTGAGCAACGGTAACTTGATGAAAACTTTAATAAATGTGTAGAGAATTTAGGGAAAAGTATTTGTTTAATAGTACATAAAGACTCGACTGGCGATCGCCCAAAATTTGCTTATTCCCTGTGAGACTCCGGAAACTGAAATATATACTTTGAAAAAAGGAAAATAAAGCTTTGGACTATAACATAACACAAAAAGTTATGCAAGATACATTAACCCTGGATGAAGTAGTAGAATTTGCGGAAAACCCCGAACCCCGTTGCCCTTGTGTATTGTTACTAGATACATCTGGTTCCATGCAAGGCGAACCCATAGAAGCATTAAATCAAGGTTTGCTGAGTTTAAAAGATGAATTAGTCAAAAATTCCTTAGCATCTCGTCGAGTTGAGGTAGCAATAGTAACATTTGATAGTCAAGTAAATGTCGTCCAAGACTTTGTAACCGCCGATCAATTTAACCCGCCAATTCTCACTGCCCAAGGACTCACCAGTATGGGCGCAGGCATTCACAAAGCCTTAGATATGGTGCAAGAGCGTAAATCCTTATATCGCTCCAACGGCATTGCCTACTATCGCCCTTGGGTATTTATGATTACCGATGGTGAACCACAAGGTGAACAAGAACATTTAGTAGCTCAAGCCGCCCAAAGAGTTCAAGGAGATGAAGCCAGCAAGCGCGTAGCCTTTTTCTCTGTAGGTGTAGAAAATGCCAACATGACAACGCTCAATCAGTTAGCTGTGCGGACACCACTGAAATTGCGTGGATTAAACTTTGTGGAAATGTTTATGTGGTTGTCAGCAAGTATGGCGGCTGTTTCTCATTCCCAAGTGGATGAACAAGTAGCCTTACCTCCAATTGGCTGGGGTTCCATTTAATCGCCCTCGTGGGGTTTCATACTTACACAGCTAGCCCAGACACAGAATCTATGAACACATCAAAACAGATTGATCATTGGCGGGTAGTCGCCGCATCTGTATGTGGTACCAGCCACATCAGAAATAAGCAGCTGTGTCAGGATGCTCACAACTGGCAACTATTACCAGACAATATATTAGTAGCCGCAGCAGCAGATGGCGCAGGTTCTGCCAGTCAGGGGAAAATTGGCGCAATGGTGGCGACAGAAGCAGCTGTAGAACATTTATCGCACAAAGAAGTTTCTCGCGCTGTGTTAGCTGATGATTTGGAAGTGCAATCTTTGTTGAGTGATGCCTTGCTGGCTGCGAAAAAAGCCGTAGAAACAGAAGCCGCAGCTTGTAACCAACAGCCCCAAGATTTGGCAACTACCTTAATCATTACCATCGCTACACCCCAAATGGTAGCAGCCGCTCAAATCGGTGACGGAATGGCAGTCGCAAAAAATCGTCAAGGAAATTTAATTGCGCTAACCATACCCAATAACGGAGAATATATCAACGAAACGACTTTCTTGACTTCCTTAGATGCTATAGACACAGCCCAAATGAGATTATGGCGAGAAGAAATAGTCAACGTTGGTATCCTCACCGATGGACTACAAATGCTGGCTTTAAACATGGTTGTTGGCGAACCTCACAAACCCTTCTTTTTTCCTTTGTTTGACTTTATCGAAAACGCCGAGGATAAGTCCTTAGCAAAAGAGCAACTCGTGAGGTTTTTAGGTTCTGAGCGGATAACACAACGTACCGACGATGATTTAACACTAATTATTGCTGCCTTCAACCGCTCATAAACAAGGATTCTGCAAGTTCGGTCTTTTTATCTAACCCCCGTTAACAGTGACTTAAACATGAAGGTACTACGTTGTCTTCCCCAGCCAGAAATTATCAACCTCAGCGTCAGCTTAGGACGAGGTGGTGAAGCCTGTGTTTATGCAGTGCCATCTGATGGCGATTTAGTGGCGAAGGTTTATCACAAACCCACAGCCAATCATGCTAAAAAACTGCAAGCGATGTTGGCAAACCCACCGGAAAACCCGACAGCTAATTTGGGGCATATTTCCATTGCTTGGCCACAGGAGTTAATCAAGACAGCAGATGGGAGTAAAACTGTCATTGGCTTTATCATGCCTCGGATTCGCGGGATGCGGCCAATTATTGACTTTTACAACCCCAGAACCCGTCGCCAACACTGCCCGTTATTCAACTATCAATATTTAGTGCGGACAGCGCGGAATTTAGCGGCGGCTTTTGCAGCCCTGCACAGTAGTGGTTATTGCGTGGGTGATGTCAACGAGTCCAACATCTTAGTCAGTGACACAGCACTGGTGAGTTTGGTAGATACTGACTCTTTCCAAGTGCCAGATTTAAATAATAATCTTGTCTATCGTTGTGCAGTGGGTAAACCAGAGTTTACTCCCCCAGAACTGCAAAACAAAGTTTTCGCCCAACACGATCGCACAATTGATCATGACTCCTTTGGTTTAGCAGTGCTGATCTTCCAATTATTAATGGAAGGGACACATCCTTTTTCGGGGATTTTTCAAGGCACTGCGGAACCGCCAGCCTACGAAGCCCGGATTGCGGCTGGACACTTCACCTACAGCCAAAACCGCCAAGTTCCTTATCTGCCGACTCCCATTGCGCCTCCTTGGGAAATTCTACATCCTAGCTTGCAGGCATTGTTTATCCAGTGTTTTGAAACTGGCCACAACAACCCGCAGCTACGTCCCAATGCTCAAGCTTGGTTGTCGGCTCTGACGGAAGCTGAAGATGCTTTAATTACCTGTACTACCAATCCTCAGCATCGTTACAGTAATCACTTGCATAGCTGCCCTTGGTGTGAACGGACTTTGCGTTTAGGCGGACGAGATCCTTTTCCTTCACAACGGGCAATTGAAAATCGAGAACATCTCAAACCTGCTACCATCCCCACCAGACGCTACAATCAACCTCATCGCTTACCACAGCCAGTGATGTCATTTGCCAAGGGTAATTCTTGGCAACCAAATAATCAGCCGAATTATTTTCCTTATCAACGGCGCAAGATATCCAAAATTTACCCGATTGTTTTAGGTTGTCTGGGTTTAGGGATGTTGGGTTATTTGGATGTGATGGTAAAATTTACCCGTCCGTTTGTGTCGCAAAATGCCTATACTCAGCAAACCTTGATGACACATACCGCACCAAGTCGGCAGGTGCTACATTTTGCTGATTATTACAAACAAGGTCATACTGCTTACCAAGTGCGTGACTATAAGCAAGCAGTCGAAAGTTTTACCAAAGCCATCCAAGAAGAACCAAAATACGCCAAATCTTTTATTAATCGAGGTAATGCTCGTTACAATCTTAAAGACTACGAAGGGGCATTAACAGACTATACGACAGCGTTGGAAATTAATCCCCAGGAAGTGAAAGCTTTTGTAAATCGTGGTAACGCTCGCTACATGCTGGCTGAGTATAGCAATGATCCAGATCGAGAATATCATTTAGCGATCGCAGATTTTAACAATGCCATCCGCCTCAACATCAAAGAAGCCGAAGCATATATCCGTAGAGGGATTGTCCGAGCGCAAATCGCCAAGTATAGTGGTGAATCTCTCAAAGAGTTCCAGCAAGCCATAGCCGATTTTTCCGCAGCGATTAAACTCAACGCCTCCAAAGCTGAAGCGTATTTTCAACGCGGCTCGGTATATTACCAAATGGCACAGTACAGCACCGAATACGCTCAACAATACCAAAATGCGATCGCTGACTTTGACCAAGCATTAAAACTTAACGAAAAATTGGCAAAAGCTTATCTCAAACGCGGTATGGTGCGCTATGAAGTCGCTCAATACGGTGGTAAAGAAGCAGACAAAAATAACCAAAAAGCCGTCGAAGACTTGCAATTAGCCGCCAAACTCGCCTTAGAACAAGAAGATACAGAAAATTATCAACAAGCACTCAGCAGTATGTGTGTGATCATTGAAAGTCAATGTAATGCTTTACTGCAAAGTTCTAGTGCTTGGGGAACTGTAGGCACAAATTAGCGGTAGTCATTGGTCATTTGTCGTAAGAATTCAGGAGTCAGAATTCAGAAGCCAGAAAAGTTGAAGAATGAGGAGAATTATTTGATGAATCAATTTACTAATCTACTAAATACCTCTAAATTCTGACTTCTGACTCCTGGGTACTGAATACTTACCATTTGTCAATAGTTCTTCTTCAATATTGAACAATTAGATACCTGACTTCTTAAAGAAGTCGGGTATCTGAGTTTATGTAAAAATTGGCACTAATTATTACTAGAAAATATTTTCTGCACTGTCCACAAAAGCTACAAATAAAACAAATCAATCAAATTCTTAATTGATCGGCGGTTAAATTTCTGATCTGATACTAAGTTGCGATCAAACATAATATTTCAACGCCCTATTCCCCATTCTCTACTCCCTATCTACACAACTAGATTCAGGAATCAAACCGTATTCCTATATATTACGTATATATTTATATTACACGTAAATTGAAATCATATTTTTGTTAAAAATTATATTCATTTACGTGATAATTTTTTTGTGTAAAAACTATTCATAAACCTTTTACACATTCCAGATTTTAATTTACTTTTCCTTCATACAAGTAGCAAAAATTCTAGTTAGATTATGTACGGAGAAAAACAGAGCAAAGACAAATTCTCTCCAACCAAGTGCATCCTCTTCATCTCCAGAAAATAAAAAATAATTCCCTACAAATCTCCGAGGTAATTGCATGAAAGCGGTGATTTTGGCTGGTGGACTTGGTACACGCCTCAGTGAAGAAACCAGTATCAGACCAAAGCCAATGGTTGAAATTGGTGGTAAACCAATTCTTTGGCACATAATGAAAACTTATTCTGCCCACGGCATTAATGATTTTATTATTTGTTGTGGTTACAAAGGTTACGTGATTAAGGAGTATTTTGCTAATTACTTCTTACACATGTCAGATGTAACTTTTGATATGCGTTTTAACCAAATGAATGTACATTCTGGTTATGCAGAACCTTGGCGTGTAACATTAGTCAATACTGGCGACAGTACCATGACTGGTGGACGCTTAAAAAGAGTTGCTGAACATGTCGGAAATGACACTTTCTGCTTTACTTATGGTGATGGTGTGAGTGATATAAATATCACTGAGCTAATTAAATTTCACAAACAACAAAAAACATTAGCGACACTCACAGCAGTACAACCAGCCGGACGTTTTGGCGCTATTTCCTTAGAACAAGAGCAAACAAAAATCACCAGCTTCCGTGAGAAACGCGACGGTGAAGGTGCTTGGGTAAATGGTGGCTATTTTATCCTAGAACCAGATGTTATCGATTTAATTGCGGATGACAGCACCGTTTGGGAGAAAGAACCATTAGAAAAGTTAGCTGACATGGAACAGTTATCTGCTTTTAAACATAATGGTTTTTGGCAGCCAATGGATACCTTGCGCGATAAAAATCATCTCGAAGAACTATGGCAGAGTGGTAAAGCGCCTTGGCAAGTATGGTAAGAAAAGTAGGAAGTATGAAGTCTGAAGTATGAAATTTTATGCTCAAGCTTCTACTTTCAGCTTTTTGACTAATGACAAATGACTAATGACAAATAATATGTACGATTTTGCGATTGTCGGCGGTGGCATAGTAGGTTTATCAACAGCGATGGCCTTGGGTAAACGCTATCCACAAGCACGCATTTTAGTATTAGAAAAAGAAAGTAACTGGGCATTTCACCAAACTGGCAATAATAGTGGGGTAATTCACTCTGGCATTTACTACAAACCAGGGAGTTTTAAAGCTAAATTTTGCCGTGATGGTAGTCGCTCGATGGTGGAATTCTGCCAAGAGCATGAAATTGACCATGAAATCTGCGGTAAAGTTATTGTTGCTACCGATGAACAAGAAATACCACGGTTAGAAAATCTCTATCAACGTGGTTTAGAAAATAACTTAAAAGTCCAGAAAATCAGCCCAGAAGAGGTAAAAGAAATTGAACCTCATGTAAGCTGTGTGGCAGGTATTCGGGTATTTTCAACTGGTATTGTTAATTACAAGCAAGTTTGTTTAAAATACGCCCAATTAATTCAAAATCAAGGTGGAGATTTACGCCTCAATACCAAAGTATTGAAAATCTCTGCGAGTGGGAAAAATCAAGTATTGGAAACCAATCAAGGCAACTTTGAAACGAAATTTATCATCAATTGTGCCGGATTGCATAGCGATCGCATTGCTAAGTTAGGTGGAGTCGAACCCAAAGCGAAAATCGTACCTTTCCGGGGCGAATATTACGAACTCACCCCAGAAAAGCGGTATCTGGTAAAAACCCTAATTTATCCAGTACCAAACCCTGATTTTCCCTTCCTGGGCGTTCACTTTACCAAAATGATTGATGGTACAGTTCATGCTGGCCCCAACGCCGTTCTCAGCCTCAAGCGCGAAGGTTACAAAAAAACCGACTTCGACTTGCGGGACTTTGCAGAAGTCATGACTTACCCCGGTTTCTGGAAACTTGCAGCTAAACACGCTGACGAAGGTATCCAAGAAATCATTCGTTCCTTTAGCAAAGCAGCATTTGTCAAAAGTTTGCAAAAACTGATTCCCGAAGTTCAAGCCGAAGATTTAGTTCCCACCCATGCGGGAGTCCGCGCCCAAGCTTTAATGGATGATGGCAAACTAGTAGACGACTTTTTGATCATTCCTGGTCAAAACTCCATTCATGTGTGCAATGCACCTTCGCCCGCAGCCACATCTTCTTTAGAAATTGGCAAAGCGATCGCTTCTCAAGTTCCCCAACAATCCCATCTTGAAACTGTAATTGTTGCATAAGCATTGGGAGTTGGGAGTGGCGTAAGTATCCCAGAGTGCCAGAAAATGCGTCAAAGTCCCCCTTTTTAAGGGGGATTTAGGGGGATCTCAAATGTCTTACTAGCAAATAGAGGGCTTTTAAAACATTTTCTGACTCCTGAATTTTTACCTCAAAACTTTTAAAGGAATTTCCACAAATGAAAATATTAGTAACCGGAACAGAAGGCTACTTAGGTTCTTTATTGCCTCCTCTGTTAATTGAACGTGGCCATGAAGTCATCGGTGTTGATACAGGCTTTTATAAAGTTGGTTGGCTATACAACGGTACAGAAATTACCGCTAAAACCCTCAACAAAGATATCCGCCACATCACCCCAGAAGATTTAGAAGGTGTAGAAGCAATTGTTCACATGGCGGAACTTTCCAACGACCCCACTGGACAACTAGCACCCAATATTACCTACGAAATCAATCATTTAGGTTCTGTACGCCTTGCTAATTTAGCTAAAACAATGGGTATCCGACGCTTCGTCTATATGTCTTCGTGTAGTGTTTATGGTGTTGCTACAGAAGGCGATGTGACAGAAGAATCTCCCATCAATCCCCAAACTGCTTATGCAGAATGTAAAACCCTCGTTGAACGGGATGTTAGACCCCTGGCAGATGATGATTTTTCCCCAACATTCATGCGAAACGCCACAGCTTTTGGCGCTTCTCCTAGAATGCGGTTTGACATTGTATTAAACAACCTCGCTGGTTTAGCTTGGACAAGTAAAGAAATTAAAATGATCAGCGATGGTACACCTTGGCGGCCATTAGTCCACGCATTAGATATTTGTAAAGCCATTATCTGTGCCTTAGAAGCACCACGCGACCTTGTACATAATCAAATCTTCAATGTTGGTGATACCAGTAATAACTATCGCGTCAAAGAAATTGCCGAAATTATTGCTGATGCTTTCCCCGGCTGTAAACTAAGCTTTGGTCAAAATGGCGCAGATAACCGCAGTTATCGCGTATCCTTCGATAAAATTAACAGCATTCTCCCTGGTTTTAAATGTGATTGGAATGCTCAATTAGGCGCACAACAATTATTTAACTTATTCAGTCAAATTGATATGACTGAAGACACCTTCTTATTTAGAGGTTTTACTCGCTTAAAGCAGCTAGAGTATCTCATCCGTACCGAACAAATTGACAAAGATTTCTTCTGGACTAAAAAGTAAATCCCAGTCTTAACAAAGTTATATCCCCGACTTCTTAAAGAAGTCGGGGATATAAAAATTACTTAAGAAGTAAAAAGTAATTACCGTAAATTAATTTAGGGATTTTTAACCATTGTTTATTCTCTTGTTTTTGCCATTTAACTTTTTACTTTTGCCTTCTTAAGCCAATATTAACAATACTAAATTTCATCCTGTAATATATCTTAGCAAAAAAATGAATAAGTTGCTCACCATTGCAATTCCTACTTATAATCGTGCCGCACTGTTAGAACAACAACTATCTTGGTTAGCTAAATCCCTGCCAGGATTTGAATCTGAGTGTGAAATTATTATTTCTGATAATTGTTCTACAGATCACACTCAAGAAATCATTAAAAAATGGCAACCAATCTTTAGTGAAACTACATTTAAATATTATAGAAATCAAGAGAATATAGGTTTAATGCCTAACATCGCTGCCTGCATTCAAGCTGCTAGTGGTAAATATGTTTGGACAGTTGGCGATGATGACCCAATTCAAGATAATGCTCTAGCTTTTTTGTTAAAAACTATCAAGCAAAATCCTGAGACAGCACTGATTTTTTTGAATTGCTATGGCAGGGATAAGTTAACAAATGAAATTACTGTAAAACGCTGGTTTAACAGTGATAGTGATGCACCAATGACTAATGGCAAAGCGGCTTTACAACATTATCTCAAAGAAAGCTTTGGCGGCGTAATTTTTATGACTGCAACAGTTTATCAAACAGCATTAGTACAACGCGCTCTGCAACAGTGGCAATCTGCTTGTAAAAATTTGGCATCCCAAGCATATTGGACAGGATTTTGTGCCAGCAATGGCAGTGTGATTGTCACTAAAGATAATTATTTGGAATGTACAATGCACGCGAGTTATTTGGAGCAAGACCCAAAATGGTCATTCATGATGAGGTTTGTTTATATACCGGAAGTTTATGCCAAACTTTTAGAAATTGGCTATTCTAAAACATTTTGTCTGCAAATGATTTTGCAGAATATCGTTACTAAAAGTGACTGGATAATTTTCTTGGGAGCTTTAAGAAGATGGCCAGGTTTAGCCATAAACATTATTATTTCATATCTAGTTTTAGTCATTGCATCTATACGTAAGTCATTTTTACCCGCAAAAGCACTAAAAGTTAGTTAATAAACCTGAAAAATTTCTCCATTTATGAATAAATTACTCACCATTGCCATTCCTACATATAATCGGGCTGAATTACTAGATAAACAGTTATCATGGCTCGGAAAAGCAATTCAAGGTTTTGAATCTGAATGTGAAATTTTAGTTTCTGATAACTGTTCTACAGATCATACTCAGGCTGTGATTCAGAAATGGCAAGCAAAACTGAGTAATATCACCTTTAGGTCAAATAGAAATCCTGAAAACTTAGGCGTAATGCGGAATATTATGTATTGCCTAAGTTCTGTGACAACCAAGTATGTTTGGACAATTGGAGATGATGATCCAATTCAAGATAGAGCTATTCCTTATGTAATTCATAAGCTCAAAGAACATGAAGATTTAGGATTATTATTTCTCAATTTTTCTGGAAGAAATAAAATTACCAACGAACCAGTTCATCCCCCCACAATTGTGGGAAATCGCTGGTTTGATGCTGATGCAGAAGATGGTCGTGGAGATAGTAAAGCGATATTTGAACATTGCTTTGCGAAAAGCGTTGGCGCAGTTATTTTTCTCACAGCTAGTATTTACCGCGCTGACTTTATAAAACGTGCCTTACAAATTTGGCCGGATGCTGCAAGTAATTGGATTTCTTTAGCATATTTGGCTGGCTATTGCGCTGGACACGGTAAGATAATCGTCACTAAAGAAACTTATTTAGAATGTATTGTGGGTGTGAGTTATTGGCAAAAAGAGCCAAAATCAGCCTTATTAATGCAGTATAAACATATTCCCGAAGTCATTTTGAAACTAGAGGAATGTGGCTATTCTAAGCAATTTTGCAGACGGATGCTATTACAAAATGGCAAAGAAGTTAATTTAAAAGTTTTCTTGGGAGCTTTAAGAAGATGGCCTGTATCTGCCATTAAAGTAGCGGTTCCGTTTGTTGCTTTAGTTAGTCTTTCGGTGTTTGATGTGATGGCGTTGGGAGACTTGAAACTTGCCGAAGCTCACGAACCAACTCCCCAAGAAGTACGATGTGCAAATAACAGGCGATCGCAACCAAAATCTATTATCAAAACAAAATAATCTACCTATGCTAAATATACTTCAAGACAAGATAGAAGCAATAAACTCAGAGTTAGCTTATAGAATCAAACTCTGGCAGTATACTCCAAATTTGCCAACCCTAGACCCAGGCGATCGCTTAATCGTTAATACCCTCAAACGCGAAGGTATTTACATAACAACACTCGCTGATTTGGGATTAGCCACTACACCACAATTACTCGAAGCTGCTAATAGCTTATTACCAAATATTGGTACTGATAACTATACAGCTTCTGCTCAAAATCCTCCAGAAATTTACACAGTTACCCATTTGCCTAACTTTTATAACTGGGGAAAGGAAACAAGGCTGTTAAATATTCTGGAAAATTATATTGGTCTTCCTGTTGCCTATCATGGTGTACAAGTACGTAAAGACTTTGTAAATACTAGTCAATTCAGCACCATGCTATGGCACAGAGATTCAGAAGATCGCCGGATTATTAAAATTATCATTTACTTAAATGATGTAGAAGAAAAAAACGGCCCTTTTGAATATGTACCAGCATCGTTTACTTCTATCTCTAATCTTAATTTCTATCGCCTGTATTCCAAAATTTATAACACAGGCATTGACGATGAAACCTTAGACAAAATTGTGCCTAAATCAGCGTGGAAGTCATGTCCAGGTAAAGCCGGTACCGTCATTATTGTTGATACCCAGCGACTTTTACATCATGGAACTGTACGCACTCAAGAGCGTTCCACACTATTTTTTGTCTACACTGCTAACCCACCTAAACGACCAGGACTTTGTACTCAATACTGGGATGATACTTATCCTAAACCAGAAACACTCCAGAAAATCTAAGGATTCAGAATACGGAATTTAGGAGTCAGAGTTGAATCAAGTTTGACAATTAATACATAGAAACTTACAAAATTTCTATCTAGCAGAATTCTGACTCCTGAATTCTGGTTTCTAAAGCTTATTAACGTAATCACAGTAAATTAATGGGGTATTTGTGCCATGCTGAATACACTAAAAGGCAAAATGGCAACACTCAACTCAGAGTTAGCTTATAGAATGAGAATCTGGCAGCATACAGCCAAACTGCCGGCATTAGAATCAAGCGATCGCTTGATTGTCGAAACCCTCAAACGAGAAGGTGCTTATGTAACCACACTCGCCGATTTAGGCTTACCATCCACCCCAGAAATGCTACAAGCTGCTAATCAACAATTAAGCAGAATGGCAGATGTTCATAACGCTCATTTGAATAAGCGACTACCACAAATTTATACAGTCACAGATTTACCAGAATTTTATCAATGGGGAAGTAATAACAGACTATTAAAGATAATTGAAAATTATTTAGGTTTAACCGTTGCTTTTCACGGTGTACATTTACGCAAAGACTTTCCAAATGAACATCAATTCGGCACATTATTATGGCATAAAGATTCCGAAGACCGCAAAATGGTTAAGGTAATTATTTATCTCCATGATGTTGAGAAACAGCACGGGCCGTTTGAGTATATTCCTTTATCTTTAACATCATATCCGCACTTAAATTCCTATCGAATTGACCACAAGTTGCGTCAGTCTGGTTACTTAGGAATTAACGATGAACAAGTAGAAAAAATTATTCCCAAATCAGCTTGGCAATCTTGTATGGGGAAAGCCGGTACAGTACTCATTGCAGATCCCAGAACTGCTTTACATCACGGTACCATCCGCACCGAAGCAAGGTCAGCACTATTTTTTGTTTATACAACTAATCCACCCAAACGACCAGAACTTTGCACTCAATATTGGGATGACACTTTTCCGAAACCAGAAATACTGCAAGAAATTGCTTAGTGATACATAGTATCACTCTAGTAATTGAGGAAATAAATTCCCAACTGTTGACTGACAATTTTCGACATCATAAGCTCATGCTAAAAAAAATTAAATACAAAATATTTTCCCTATACTCCGACTTGGTTTTTAACCTCAAACGTTGGCGACATACTAAAAATTTACCAGTATTAGAATCACGCGATCGCATCATTGTCGAGACTCTCAAACGAGATGGTGTTTATGCGACAACTTTGGCAGATTTGGGTTTAGATTTTAGTGCTGAACTACTCCAAGCTGCTAATTATCAATTGTCGCGGATACGAAAGCCCAACAATGAAAATTTAGCCGAAAAATGGCCGCACATTACCACAGTGACGGCTTTACCAGAATTTTCTCAATGGGCAACGCAAAAAAGATTGCTAAATATAATTGAAAATTATATTGGCCTACCTATCACTTTTCATGGTGTACACTTACGCCAAGATTTCCCTAGTGATCATCAATTCGGCACTTTATTATGGCATAGCGATGCTGAAGACCGACGCTTAATCAAAATCTTTGTTTGCTTGCATGATGTAGAAGAAAAAACTGGCCCTTTTCAATACATTCCCCGTTCTTTAACACATTTATTTAGTCTGAAATCTTGGTGGCTTTACTACCAGCTTTTAAAGTCAAACTATATGGGGATTGATGATGAAATTGTCAAAAAAGTCATACCTCAATCAGCTTGGAAATCTTGTCCAGGGCCAGCAGGTACAATCATTTTTGTAGATACTAAAAATACTTTACATCACGGAACTGTACGCAGCGAAACACGCTCAACCCTGTTCTTTTGCTACACAGCTAACCCTCCTGAAAGACCAGACCTGTGTACACAATTTTGGGATGATACCCATCCCAGAGCTGAAGTGACTGTACCTGAATCAGAAAAAGTTCTGGTTTCACAAATTAAGTAAGAGTTTATAACTCAGTATTCAGAAGCGATGCCCTGAGCTTGTCGAAGGGTGAGTATTTAAAATATATCTAGGATAATTGATATTTATATTCATGAATTTTTCCTGATTTTTTAAGTATTTTGAGTACTGATTTATAGCTCCCAAATTCTGAAACAATCAAACATTAATATTGAGGTAATTCATGATTTTCACCGCTACAAGTCTTCAAGATGCTTACATTATTGACTTAGAAGCCAAAAATGATCATCGCGGTTTTTTTGCTAGATATTTTTGCGCTCAAGAATTTGAAGCCCACGGATTAAAACCAGTAGTATCTCAATGTAATTTATCTTATAACTATAAAAAAGGTACTCTGCGGGGAATGCACTATCAACTGCACCCCGCAGCCGAAACAAAATTAGTGCGCTGTACTCAAGGGGCAATTTATGACGTAATTATTGATATGCGTCCTAATTCACCAACATTTTTACAGCATATTGGTGTGGAATTAACCGCCGAAAATCGTCGGGCTTTATATGTTCCTGAAATGTTTGCTCATGGTTATCAAGCACTGACCGATGATGCAGAAGTTATCTATCAAGTTGGTGAGTTTTATACACCAGGATATGAGCGTGGCTTACGCTACAATGACCCATTTTTCAACATTGAATGGCCTGTAGAAGTCACAGAAATTTCTGAAAAAGATTTGAATTGGCCATTGTTGAGTATGATGCGTGTTGGAGAAGCTGAAGCTGTTTCGGCAAATGTATAAGGGCAGAAGGCAGTGGTTCGACTTCGCTCACCAAGCAGGCAGGAGGCAGAAGGGAAGTTTTCAAAATTCTGCTAGGCTTCTGTCAGTGTTAGCTGCCTAATTGATTAACAGTAATTCTGAATATATAACAAATAGCAATCAGAGGGATTTCATGATTATTATTGATAATGCTTTAAAAGCTCGTGCTGCTGCTGGTAATCCCATCAAAGTGGGAATGATTGGTGCTGGCTTTATGGGGCGAGGAATTGCTAATCAAATTATTAATTCTGTTCCGGGAATGGAGTTAGTTGCTATCTTCAACCGCAGTATTGATGGAGCCAAAAGAGCTTATACAGAAGCTGGTATTGCAGATGTGCAAGTGGTGAACACTGTCAGCGATTTAGAAGATGCGATCGCCAGTGGCAAATATACAATCACCGACGATGCTAAAATCATCTGTCAAGCCGAGAGCATTGAAGCAATTATTGAAGTAACTGGCGCAGTTGAATTTGGCGCTCATATCGTTATGGAAGCGATCGCCCATCGCAAGCATGTCATTATGATGAATGCTGAACTCGATGGTACTGTCGGCCCCATCCTGAAAGTTTACGCCGACAAAGCAGGCGTTATCCTCAGTGCTTGCGATGGCGACCAACCAGGGGTAGAAATGAATCTGTACCGCTTCGTGCAGAGCATTGGTTTAACACCATTACTGTGCGGTAACATCAAAGGCTTGCAAGACCCCTATCGCAACCCCACCACCCAAGAAGGCTTTGCTAAACGTTGGGGACAAAAAGCCCACATGGTAACAAGCTTTGCTGATGGTAGCAAAATTTCCTTTGAGCAGGCGATCGTCGCTAATGCTACTGGAATGCAAGTCGCTAAACGGGGAATGCTGGGCTATGACTTCACAGGTCATGTTGATGAAATGACCAATATGTATGACATTGACCAACTCAAAGAATTAGGCGGTATCGTCGATTATGTAGTTGGTGCTAAACCAGGCCCCGGTGTATTTGTCTTCGCTACCCACGACGACCCCAAACAACGCCACTACCTCAACCTCTACAAATTAGGTGAAGGGCCTCTCTATAGCTTCTATACTCCTTATCACCTCTGTCATTTTGAAGTTCCCTTATCAGTGGCTCGTGCTGTCTTATTCCATGATGCAGTCATGGCTCCAATTAATAAACCAATGGTCGATGTAGTCACAACGGCCAAAATCGATTTGAAAGCTGGCGAAACTCTCGACGGCATTGGTTACTATATGACCTACGGTCAATGTGAAAATTCACCCATCGTTCAAGCACAAAAACTTCTACCAATGGGTTTAGCTGAAGGCTGTCGCTTAAAACGAGATATTCCCCGCGATCAAGTGCTGACTTATGACGATGTAGAGTTACCCGAAGGTAGACTTTGTGACCAATTACGCGCAGAACAAAATGCTTATTTTGCTTCTGAAAAAGTTCTCGTAGCTGTTGGGTAATCCCATTTTGAATTTTAGATTGTAGAAGTGAGTAGAGACGTTGTATACAACGTCTTTACAATAAATCTAAGTAGGTGGACACAATTATTTAGAAGACGCATTTCGACTTCTCCCCAAGGGAGACGCTACGCGAACGCTCAATGCTCGATCCTTGAGAAGACGAGGGTTGAGCGCAGCGATGCACTGAGCTTGTCGAAGTGTCGAAACCCGGCAACTTCAAGTTAGGTTTAATTTAGTCCTTCTACTTATTTCTCACAATCATTATTCAATGTGGTGTAAGATTTGGCGTAAGAATTCAGCACTCAGGAGTCAGAAGTCAGAATTTAGAGGTATCTATTTGTAGATTAGCAAATTGACTCATCAAATATTTCTCCTTATTCTTTAACTCTTCTGGCTCCTGGATTCTGACTCCTGAATTCTTACGGTTTGGCTTTATCTAATTCTGACTCCTGAGTTCTGACATTAAATTTAATCATTCGTGAGTAACCAGATCCCCGACTTCTTAAAGAAGTCGGGGATCTGAGTCTAGCAATTTTTCCAATTCGGTCTTTATTCTATCTCTAAAGAAATATTTTTGCTGAATAATGAATTTTGATCAGAAGTAACTATTATAAATAATTGAAGCAACTAAAAAAATCAGATAAATATTGCCAAAAAGTATTCTATTGAACCAATGAATTGGTTATAAAATTTTATAGTTCTAAACACTAAAGTTTTAACAGTAATTAATTAAATTACTTGTCTAATAAAATTTGGTAGCAGGTTGAATTAAATTTATGAAAATTGCTCTTGTCCATGATTATTTAACACAGCGTGGAGGGGCAGAGCGCGTATTTGAATTATTATGTAGGCGCTACCCCACAGCCGATGTTTTTACTTCGTTGTATGACCCACAAAAAACTATTGATTTAGGTGAGCGGATAGTCAATACAACTTTTTTACAAAAAATTCCGGGTGCAGCCAAATATTTTAGAATGATGGCACCCTTTTACTTTCCTGCTTTTCGGGCTTTGGATTTGCAAGACTACGATTTAATTATTAGCAGTAGCACTAGTTTTGCCAAAGCTGTACGCAAAAGACCTGATGCTCACCATGTTTGTTTTTGTCATAATGTCACCCGTTTTTTGTGGGATACAGAAACATATTTACGTGAGTATGGAGATTATCGATATTTCGCGCCGTTAATTGAACAAATTTTTCAATTGATGCGGAATGTAGACTTGAAATATGCTCAGGAACCTGACCTATATATTGCCAATTCCAGCGTTGTTGCTAAGAGAATTCAACAGATTTATGGTAAACCCGCAATTGTAGTTAACTATCCAATTGATACCAGTAAGTTTGTTTATTCTGATACCAAAGAAGATTATTATTTAGCATCTGCACGGATGATCAGTTATAAGCGGCTAGATATAATCATCGAAGCTTTTAATTGGTTGGGGTGGCGATTATTAATCTCAGGTGACGGCCCAGAACAAGCACGCCTCAAAGCCAAGGCATTAAATAATATTGAATTTTTAGGTCATGTTAGCGATCGCAAACGTAAAGATTTGTTTGCAAAAGCCAAATCAGTGATTGTTGCAGCCTTAGAAGATTATGGATTAGTTCCTGTAGAAGCTAATGCTAGTGGTACACCAGTTATTGCCTATGGTGCTGGTGGTGTTTTAGATACCCAAATTCACGGCGAAACTGGAGTCTTTTTTAAACGACAATCACCAGACTCTCTACAAGCTGCATTACTAGAGTCCGGACGCATCACTTGGAATTATGAAAATATTCGTAATCATGCAGTGAACAATTTCTCAGAACCAGTATTTTTTAGGAAGGTTGAGCAACTTATTGATCAAACTTGTATGTAGAAGAATTCAGAAGTAAGAAGTCAGAATCAATTAGTGCGTGATTTATACCCGCAGCTAATGGAAAACCTCTCAATTTTCAATTTAGAGGTAGTTTTAAAACCGTTTATTCATCCACGAGTCGCACAGAATTTATACTTAGTTCTGGCTCTTGACTCCTGAATTCTATTCTAATTATTCATCTGGCTTGTTAGTTGTTCGTGTAGCGTCTCGCAGAGAAGGATAATAAAAGTGGTTCAAACTAGTCTTAATCCCAGTGTAAATAAAATTACTGATACAGAGCCGGGTTATGGACAACTATTAGCAGTTTTTATTCGTAGGTTTCCTTGGTTTGTCGCAGTATTCGTAGCTTCAATTGCGATGGCAGCAATTATGACTGCTAAGACTAAACCTACTTACAAAAGCTCAATGCAACTGTTAGTAGAACCTAACTATCAAGGTAAACAAGAAGCAGGTGGAGTTGAAAATCAGTTTACTGAATCAAATGTAGAAATAGATACAGGCACTCAGCTAAATCTCATGCAGAGTTCAGGGCTGATTCAAAAGGCAGTGGATAAACTGCGTAAAGAATATCCAGACATCACTGTAGGTGAGATTAAAGGCGCTTTAGCTTTAAATCAACTCAAAACCAAAGAAGATAATATCGCCACCAAAATTTTCCAAGTAGACTACACCGACAGAGACCCCATCAAAACCCAAAAAGTTTTAACTGCTGTTCGGGAAGTTTATGTGGAATACAACAAACAACAACAAGATTCTAGGCTGCAAAAAGGTCTACAAGTTATCCGGGAACAGTTGAGTAAGGCCAGTGAAGAAGTCAATGCGGCTGAGTCTAACCTCCAAAGATTCCGTCGTAACCAAAATTTAATCGACCCGGTAGCTCAAGCCAAAGCTTTGGAAGATGCACTGAATAATGTTGAGCAAGAACGTCGTACAACTCGCGCTCAATATCAAGAAGCTATAGCACGACAGAAATCTTTAGAAGAACAATTGAACCGTTCTCCCCAAAATGCCCTCGTTGCTTCCCGGTTGAGCCAATCTACACGTTACCAAGGCTTACTCAATGAAATTCAAAGAACAGAATTAGCTTTAGCTCAAGAACGTTTGCGCTTTACTGATGAAACTCCCAATGTACAGAAGCTACAAGAGCAGTTAGGTAGTCAAAAAGCATTATTAGAACAAGAAGTAGGCAGAACTCTAGGCGGAAGATCATCTGGTGTAGTTGGTTCTAGAGACTCGCTGTTAGAACAAGGACAGTTTGGCCAAATTGATTTGAACTTGGCGAGTGAACTAGTAGAAACTCAAACAACAATAGTTGCATTGAGCGCCCGTGATCAAACTTTGGCGCAAAAAGAAACTCAATTACGTTTTGAAATCAAACGCTTCCCGCCTTTGTTGGCTTATTACAATCGCATCCAACCACAGTTGGTATTTAGCCGCGAAAGATTTGAGCAGTTGTTAAGAGCCGAACAACAACTGCGCCAAGAATTAGCTAAAGGTGGATTTAATTGGGAAGTTGTAGAAGAACCCCATGTAGGTGTGCAGTTAGGCCCCAACTTGCAACAAAACCTTTTATTAGGTGCTGTGGTGGGGTTAATGTTGGGCGGAATTGCAGCTTTCTTACGCGAGGCTTCTGATGATGCGGTACATACAACGGCTGAGTTAGAAAAGCAAGTTGCTTTACCTTTGTTGGGAACAACGCCAAAATTACCCCCCGCTAAAGCCAGAGATTCAATTATCAAGTTACCCTTTGGGAAGCCAGAAACCCCTGCACCTTGGACAATTCAGGTGTTACAGTCGCCTCCACGTTGGGAATCTCTAGACTTAATTTACAAAAACATTGAACTGCTCAATACTGTATCTAGTTTGAAGTCTTTGATGATTACTTCAGCTTTACCTGATGAAGCTAAATCAGGTATGGCTTTGGGTTTGGCGATGAGTGCGGCTCGCTTACACAAACGAGTGCTGTTGATTGATGCTAACTTACGCAATCCCAGTCTGCACGAACAGCTAAATTTGCCTAATGAGCAAGGACTTTCGACTTTACTGGGTAGCGAGATTACTTTACCGAATCAGATTGGCATTCAATCTTTAGGTTCAGCTTATATTGATATTTTGACGGCTGGGCCAAAACCGACTGATCCCGCCCATTTGTTGAGTTCTCCGCGCATGATGCAACTGATGAGAACCTTTGAAGAAAATTATGATTTGGTACTGATAGACGCGCCGCCTGTATTGGGTTTGGTAGATGCAATGTTAACAGCATCGTCCTGTCGGAGTGTGGTGTTAGTGGCTAGTATGGGTGTGGTGACTCGTAACCAACTTGCTCAAGCTACAGGAATGTTGAGTCGGTTAAATCTGATTGGGGTAGTGGCTAATGGTGTTTCTAGCTCAGATAGCAGTTTTGTCCATTATCCCAAAGAATACCGTTTGGCTTTGAAACAAGCGGTAGAAAAATAGTACAACTTGGAAGTTTATAGATATGTGCGATCGCATCCTCCCCAAGAGCGATCGCACATATTTTTTATGTCCTGGAAAAAATAGATCCCCGACTTATTCAAGAAATCGGGGATCTAAGTTTTTTATTTTTAATGTCTTGATTAAACATTTTAATTGTCAAAATTAAATCCTATTTACTAGATAAAAAATCAGTATATTTATCTCAGCTTTATAATTATGATGATTAAGTCTCATGATTTTAAAGACTAAATAAAGAATTTGCTTCCGTATATAGTCAATTCTACAGACTCTTATATCCTAG
This sequence comes from Aulosira sp. FACHB-615, assembly GCF_014698045.1. Taxonomy (GTDB): domain Bacteria; phylum Cyanobacteriota; class Cyanobacteriia; order Cyanobacteriales; family Nostocaceae; genus Nostoc_B. The sequence continues at coordinate 410,242 of NZ_JACJSE010000003.1, read as the reverse complement.
AGATTAAAGCCCCTTCCAAGCAGCTAAAAGAAAACAGTGGACTAGTTTTTCTCAACTGAGAAAATCAATAACAAAGGTAGATAAAGTTCAACATAGTTCTCATCTATAACCTAAAGGAATATTGGATGATTTGCCTCTACATCTATCCAATATTTCTTTTACTCACAAAATACCAAGTTTACCTGCAAGTTTTCCCTAAATATTGATTGGTATATCAGTTCCATTTGATATGTAAACAACAGAGACAAGGGAGAGCCACTGCGTTGGGCGGCTCTGCCGACTCCCTCAGTGGCGTGACAAGGAAGACAGGGTAGACAAGGGAGAAAGAAGTTTATAAATCATTTAGGATTGCTATATTCAGAATATTCATCAGCATCAACAACAAGTTTGCTCCCATCAAATTTAGCAATCATACTGAATTACTTCTGACTCCTGGGTACTGAATTCTTACTAATCATTCATCTACTAATTTTGAGAGCAAGACAAGATTCAGATCAAAGTCTTTGGCATGAATCGCCTTCGAGATCAGCAACTTACTATCGTACTAATCCAAAGACACATGACTAGCTCATTAGTTCGTACTCCACAGACTGTTGATAGTGTAACTCTACAACCTGCAACCGAACCTACCCTATACTGCACACTACAATGGCGGCGGGATAAATTGTTAGTGAAATCTCCCGGTAAATTTAAACAGCCATATTTGCCAGCTTTAGAAAACCAGCAATTATTAATCGATTGCTTAAAACATTCTCCTGTAAATTTGGTGAGCATAGACCCTCAAATTGGTGAGACTTGGGTAAAGTTTTGGGCAGATGCTTGTAAAAAATCTCATAAGCCCATGTTTCTTTACGGATCTTCAGAAAATTTACTGTTTAAACAAAATAGTAAACCTTGGGGATGGTTCCTGCGACTGATTGATTGGATAGCAGCTTTATTTCTGCTGCTATTACTAAGTCCAGCTATGTTGGGATTAGTAATGTTGTTGCAAATTACCTCACCTGACTCTCTATTTTCTACTGAGTGGTATGTAGGAGAACGAGGTAGGCTTTTCCAAGCTATTAAATTCTCCACGACAAGCAAACCTAAGCTTACACCCTTAACTCTTTGGATGCGTAAATCTGGTCTAGAAAACTTACCACAGTTATTCAATGTACTGCGGGGTGATATGGGTTTTATTGGGTCTCGCTCTTGGACTTTAGCAACAGCAATAAGATTAAGTTCAGAAGCTCAAATTTCCCTGAATCAATTACCTGTGATGACAAAATCTTGGTCAGCCCAGGCGGAATCAAACTTAATAATTCATAATTCATAATTATTAACTGCCGTCTTCTCTATCTAGCTAACAACCTCTACAAACAGTGCGGTAATTGATCACATCATTTGCCGCACTTAGACTAGAGCTAAATATCATAGAGCATCTGTAGCCACCTGTAGGAATTAGAAAACATTTATTCGCAAACTCATGCTTGTTAAACTAAACCAACAATTAAATAATATATTTAAAGCTACTACATTTTGGCAAAATAACTATTTAATATTGCGAGAATTTAAACATTTCCGCAAGGTTGCTATATTTGCTTTAGTCTTCTCTTTTATAGCGGCAACATTTGAAGGTTTTAGTATTGGGTTTTTGCTGTCATTTTTGCAAAACTTAACTGACCCCAATGCAAAACCAATTCAAACTGGTGTCGAGTGGTTTGATACTTGGATTTTAGCTGCAAATAGTTCGGCAATTAATCGGTTATATCGGATATCTTTGCTGATTTTACTCAGTACTTGGTTCCGGGCTGGTTTCAATTATTTAGCGCAAGTCTATACAGAAAGTACTCAGCTATATTTAGCAGATCGCCTGCGGAAGCAGATTTTTGAACAGTTACAAAGTTTGCCCCTCAGTTACTTCGCAAAAACTCGCTCTGGGGAACTGATTAATACAATTACCACAGAAATTGAGCGCATCAAACAGTGGTTTAGTGGTACGGCATTTTTAATGACGAGAACTATCACCGCTACTGTCTACTTTATCTCGATGTTTTTGCTATCTTGGCAGTTATCGATTGCATCTTTATTACTATTTACCTTGGCTGGTGTCGGCTTATCAACTCTCAATGCGCGTGCGCGAGAAAGTAGTTTTAGTACTTCTATTGCTAACGGTCATTTTACTTCCACAGCCATAGAATTTATTAACGGGATTCGTACAGTTCAGGCATTTGGGACGCAAAATTTTGAACGTCAGCGTTTTTATCAGGCTAGTGATAATGTACTTAAAAGTTCCAAAAAAGTTATCTTAATTTGGGCAATGGTGAGACCATTAGCAGAAAGTATCGCTAGTACAATTCTCATCGGGATGATCATTTTTGCTTTTACAGTTTTTGTTGTGAATGGCACACTGCAAGTTGCGTCTTTACTAACATTTTTCTTTGTGCTGTTTCGGGTAGTGCCGATTGTGCAGGATATTAATGGTACGAGAGCGCATTTGAGTACCTTAGCAGGTGCAGCCGACAATATTAAAGATTTAATGAGGACTGATGATAAAACCTATTTACAGAATGGCAAACTTCAATTTATTGGGTTAAAACATTCAATTGATGTTGTGTCTGTAGATTTTGGTTATGACCCCAATTATTTAGTATTAAATAATGTCACACTCAGTATTGAAAAAGGCAAAACCACAGCCTTAGTAGGAGCCACGGGTGCTGGTAAAAGTACCTTAATTGATTTAATTCCGAGATTTTACGACCCCACAGAAGGTCATGTGATGATTGATGGAGTTGATATCCAAAGATTTGATATCAATTCATTACGGCAAAAAATTGCCGTTGTTAGTCAAGATACATTTATCTTCAATACTTCTGTTTGGCAAAATATTGCTTATGGGACAACAGGCGCGACAGCCGCAGATATTCGAGAAGCAGCGCGGTTAGCCAACGCTGTAGAATTTATCGAAGAAATGCCAGAAGGCTTTGACACCAAATTAGGAGATAGAGGCGTAAGATTATCTGGTGGACAACGCCAACGAATTGCGATCGCGCGGGCTTTGTTACGCGACCCAGAAATTTTGATATTAGATGAAGCTACGAGTGCGTTAGATTCTGTGACTGAACGCTTGATTCAAGAATCCATCGAAAAGCTATCTGTAGGTCGGACGGTAATTGCGATCGCCCATCGTCTTTCTACTATCGCCAACGCCGATAAAGTTGTTGTTTTAGAACAAGGACGCATCGTCGAACAAGGTAAATATCAAGAACTCTTAGAGCTAAAAGGTAAGCTTTGGGAATATCACAAAACTCAGTATGAAATGGGACAAGCAGGGTAAGAATTAGGGGCTAGATGCTAGAGGCTAGTTAACTCACTAAATCTCATTTTCAAAAGCTTTAGTCCCTAGTCCCTAGCCTCTGTTATTTATGTGCGGTTAATTATTCTTCTAATATTTTGAGGTTAAATAAATGGTAAATATTGGCTACCATGCTGCTAGAATGCAAGGTAGATTTATCCGTAACATCTACACCAAGTTTATTAATATAATTAGCACTTTACCAATCAAGCAAACTCGCCAGATTGATATCACAGTTTATTCGCTTTCTTGCGAGCGTGATTTACCAGAACAAGTCGCTAGTATTCGTTCATTTATTCGGAATATTGGTATACCAAAAAGATTTATTGTTATTTCTGATGGTAGTTATAGCGACTCTAGCTGTAAATTACTTTGTCGGATTCATCCTTGTGTAGATGTTGTCCCTGTCACGAAACTCATTCGGGATGATTTACCTCAATGTGTTACTAATTATGCTCAAATTCATCCATTAGGTAAAAAGTTAGCTGCATTGATGTCAATTCCGGTAAACGGTACAACTATTTATACAGATTCCGATATTTTATTCTTTCCTGGTGGTGTAGATTTAGATAACTTCACTAAGGTAGCTGATAAATCTTGCTATTATCTTCCTGATTGTTCTGCTTCTTTAGATGAACGACTGATCTATGATGAAAACGAAAAATTGCAGCCAGTTAATGCTGGATTTCTTTTATTTAACCATCAATTAGATTGGAGTTGGGCAATTGAACGGTTGGCAAAATTGCCAGATCAGCCTATCTATTTTACAGAACAAACAATTGCCCATTTAACAATGCACCATAATCATGCTAAACCTTTCTGTTCGCAAAAATATATTTTGAATGTAGAAGACCAATTCATTTATCCAGATAAATTTGCCAGTCCAAAGATTGCCATGAGGCATTATGTCAATGATGTTAGACATAAATTGTGGTTAAATGTCGGTTTGTGAAAGGAAACAAGGAATAAGCAACAGGTAAAATTCAAACTTTATCCTGGCTTTTTCTAAATAAAACATTACATAAATCCAGATATTTTTCTTTTCTATCCCCGATTTCCGATTACCAGTAAAATGAGCAAAAATGTAACCCATACAGAGATGATTTACCACTGCACAAACACTAATATTAACGGAGGAGGGGGAATTGAAACTTATGTGGCTTCTTTAGCACTTTCACAAATTTCAGAATCTTGTGATATCTCCAAACAAGCAACAGTACATCAACATATTCTCAAGTCGATTAAGACAGAGGATCAAAAGCAATTTAAATTACTACACCTTCACGACCCAGAATTTTTAGCGGATTTACGCGAAGAATGTCCAGCTATTTTTACCCTGCACAATCATTGTAGTTACTGTCCGAGTGGAACCAAATATTTAGCAGACCGAGGTAAAATTTGCGATCGCGTGATGAATCCTTTAGGCTGTGCTTGGGGTCATGTAGTTGATGGTTGTGGTAGTCGGCGACCACACAGAATTTTGGGTAATTGGTGGAATGCTTACAATCCCTTAAATACCCTGAAAAAATTGAAAATCCCTGTAATAGCTAATAGTGAATATGTTCGTCAGCAAATCATTAGTGCGGGAATATCACCAGAACGAGTGATTACACTACGTTGCGGTGTGCAGTTACCCAAGGTGGAGACAGAACCTCTGAGTCGGACAATTTATCAAAATCAGCACATTCTTTTTGTTGGTCGGATAGTTCCCGATAAAGGTTTAGAGTGGCTACTTAAAGCCTTAAGCAAAACTGAAAAACATATCCATTTAGATATTGCTGGTGATGGTTGGGATAAAGCCAATATGGAAAAATTAGCCGATGATTTGGGTCTAGGCGATCGCATTACTTGGCATGGTTGGTGTAATTCTGAACAATTAGAAACTTTATATCAACAGTGTTTGGCGGTGATTTTTCCTAGTCTTTGGCCAGAACCTGCGGGTTTAGTCACCTTAGAAGCTTATGCGCGTTATCGTCCAGTAATTGCCAGTGCTGTCGGGGGCATTCCTGAACATATAAAAGATGGCAAAACTGGGCTTTTAGTTTCACCTAATAATACTGCACAATTAGCGGCGGCAATTAATGAATTGGCAACCAATTATGCCAAAGCGAAAACAATGGGTGAAAAAGGACAAGCTTGGTATCAAGAAGAATTTACGATTGATGTTCATGTTCAGCGTTTAAATCAAATTTATGCCCAGACTATTGCTGAATTTCATACTTTGATGAAAGTAGAAAATACGAAATTTAGCAATCATCAATGGGGTTTTTAGAAAATAACTAGGGATGCTTAGTCTCCAGATAAATCTATTAAAAAAGATAACGATTTAATTGTATGTCTAGCAGTATTGAATTAACAGAACCATTAGTTAGTGTTGTTATTCCTACTTACAATCGCCCAGAGTATTTAAAGCAGGCGATCGCCAGTGCTGTCAACCAGACATTTAAAAATATTGAAATTATTGTTTGTGACAACTGTAGTGATGTCAGTCCTCAACCAATAGTCGAAGCTTTTAAAGATGAAAGAATTCGGTTTTGCCGCAATTCACATAACATTGGGATGGTTGCCAATATTATTAACGGTTTTGTCATCGCTAAAGGTAAATATGTGGCCAGCCTCCATGATGATGATATGTGGGAACCTGATTTTTTAGCCAAGCTTGTTCCCCCTCTAGAAGCTAATTCTGATTTGGCTTTAGCTTTTTGTGATCATTACGTGATTAAAGCTGATGGGCAGATAGATGATAAACTGACTCAAGAGTGTTCCAAGACATGGAAACGAGCTGATTTAACAGCAGGAATTCATCAGCCTTTTTATAAAATTGCTATCGAAAATATGTCTGTAGCTACTGCCAATGCTGCTGTTATTCGTAAAGATGTTGTAGATTGGCAAGCATTTCCTTTAGAGGTGGGTGGCTTTTACGATTTGTATATCAATTATCTCTGTTCTCGCTCTGGTTTAGGCGCTTACTATACTCCAGAAAAACTCACTCGTTACCGTGAACATGAGTTAACAGATACATTAACAGATAATGCTCAAATTAATATCCGTAAGGCAAAAAATCACATTTTCTGTTATGAACATTTTATGCAAGATACCAGATTAAAAGAGTTATATCCACATTTTCAGCAGAGATTAATCGAAGCTAATCAATATCTAGGTATGAGTTTATTAAAAGCTGGACAGCCAGAATCAGCACGCCCTCATTTTTGGTATGTCTGGCAAAAGAAAAAGCTGAGTGTAAGAGCGATCGCAGCATTGCTATTCAGTTTTATCTACAGCTTATTAATCAATACATTTATCAGTGTGAAGGGATATGTTACAGCAGAACGTAAAGCAACCTCTGGTTAGTGTTGTTATCCCAACTTACAATCGACCAGATTATTTAAAGCAAGCGATCGCCAGTGCAGTTAACCAAACTTATCAGAATCTTGAAATCATCGTTTCTGATAATTGTAGTGACGAAAGCCCCCAAGGAATTATCGAATCTTTTGATGATTCACGCATTAGATTTTGGCAACATCCTGAAAATGTGGGGATGTTGTCTAATCAAATGAATGCTTTCAAAATGGCACAAGGTAAATATGTTGCCAGTCTCCATGATGATGATATGTGGCACGAAGATTTTTTAGCGAAACTTGTGCCAATACTGGAAGCTCATTCTAATGTGATTTTGGCTTTTTCTGACCAATATATTATTGATAGTGACAGTAATATCAATCATCTTGGTACAGAAGCAAATACACGCGGTTTCAAAAGAGATATTTTAGCCCCAGGTATTCATACATTTTTCGCTAAAATTGGTTTAATTGATAAAAGTATCCCCACGGCTGCTGCTTGTGTAATTCGTAATGGTGTCATTGATTGGGATAGCATTCCGCAAGAAGTCGGCGGGATGTGGGATTTATATCTAACTTATCTCTGCTGCATTTCGGGTTATGGTGCGTACTATTATCCCGAAAGATTAACTTATTATCGCGCCCATGAACTCACCGATACAATGTTAAGTGGGAGTAGAAATGCTAACGCCAAAATTCGCAAAGCCCAAAGCGAAATCTTTTGCTACAAAGCATTCATGGAAGATGGCAGATTGCAAGAATTTCATGAGTATTTTCAAGCGAAATGGTTAGAATCACATACCACTTTAGGCATTGGTTTACTGCGGAATCATCAAACAACAGCAGCACGTCCTTACTTATTCCAAGCATTTAAAAGACAAAAATTGAACCCCAGAACTTTAGCAGCACTGATACTTAGTTTTACTCCGCAACCATTAGCTAATCAATTTCTCACAGTCAGTAGAACAACATGAATATTTATCGTTATTCTAACTATCCCCTTTAATCCCCCCTTAGAAATGGCTAAGGTATGCACACAAGTCTAATTACCCCCCTTAATCCCCCGCCAGATGTTTCAAGTCGGCAGAGCCGCCCAAAGCACTGGCTCCCCTTGGAAAGGGGGGAAATAAGCAAATCTAGTTCCCTCCCCTTTCCAAGGGGAGGGTTAGGGTGGGGTAATTCCAAGACTTGTAATAGTTATATAACTTGTGTGTACACCACAGCCTTTCATAAGGAAAGGGTTAGGAGGAGTAAAACTTTTCTCTTCTTTATACTTATGAAAATCAATGAAACTTTGCATTGTTACCCACAAACTTAAAAAAGGTGATGGACAAGGAAGAGTCAACTATGAAGTTGCTCAAGAAGCGATTCTTCGTGGTCATCAATTAACATTATTAGCTAGTGAAATATCACCAGAACTTACCCAAAATAATCAAGTTAATTGGGTACAAATTCCTGTTGATGGTTATCCGAGCGAGTTTATTCGGAATTTTATCTTTGCTTATAAAAGTGCGTCTTGGTTACAAAAAAATCGTTCAGAAATCGATTTATTAAAAATCAATGGCGCAATTACCAATGTGGCAGCAGATGTGAATGCTGTACATTTTGTGCATAGTTCTTGGTTGCGATCGCCTGTACATATTTCCCGCGTTCGCCGCGATGCTTACGGTTTTTATCAATGGCTGTACACCGCCTTAAATGCCCGTTGGGAAAAACAAGCTTTTCAACGGGCTAAAGTCGTGGTTGCCGTCTCTGAGAAAGTTGCCCAAGAGTTAATTAACATTGGCGTACCACGCGATCGCATCCGAGTCATCGTCAATGGTGTCGATTTGCAAGAGTTTATCCCTGGTATTGCTTCTCGCCAAAAATTAAACTTACCAGAGAATGTAAATTTAGGATTATTTGCCGGAGACATCCGTACACCACGGAAGAATTTAGATAGCGTCTTACAGGCCTTAGTGAAAGTACCTGATTTACACCTAGCCGTAGTCGGGAGTACTGATGGTAGTCCCTTTCCACAGTTAGCCGCCGATTTAGGCATTAGCGAACGGGTACATTTTCTCGGTTATCGCCGGGATATTGCCGAAATCATGCGGGCGGTAGATTTATTTGTCTTCCCCTCCCGTTATGAAGCTTGCACCTTGGTCTTGTTAGAAGCCCTCGCCTCTGGGTTGCCTGTCATTACCGCTACAGCTACCGGTGGGGCAGAGTTAGTCACACCTGAATGTGGAATTGTTTTACCAGATTCAGATGATGTGGAAGCCTTAGCTGCTGCTTTGTCATCTTTAGCCAGCGATCGCACCTTGATACAACAAATGGGTCAAGCCGCCCGCGCCGTCGCCCAACAACACAGTTGGTCAACAATGGCCCAAACCTATATGGATCTATTTGAGGAGTTACAACAGCATGAAGAACACAGTTCTCATCCCGACCTATCGCCGTCCTCTGGATCTATCTCGTTGCCTTTCGGCACTGCAAGCGCAAACTAAACCCGTTGATCAAGTCATCGTCGTTGTGCGGGATACAGATACCCAAACTTGGCAATTTCTCCAAGCCTTTCCCGCCCATCATTTACCTTTACAAATCGTCACCGTCGCCATTCCTGGAGTAGTCGCCGCCCTCAACGCTGGACTTGCAGCCGTTGAGGGAGATGTTTTATCTATTACTGATGATGACGCTGCACCTCATCCTGATTGGTTAGAGAAAATTAACGCCCACTTACTCGCAGATGCCAAAATAGGCGGTGTTGGTGGGCGTGATTGGATACATTATGGTGACAAAATTGAAGATGAATCTCGCGCTGTGGTGGGTGAATTGCAGTGGTTTGGGCGTGTAATTGGCAACCATCATCTTGGAGTCGGCGCAGCTCGTCCAGTCGATGTCCTCAAAGGTGTGAACATGAGTTTCCGTACTCAGGCGATCGCCAATTTACGTTTTGACGAAAGAATGCGAGGTTCAGGCGCACAGGTACATTTTGAAATGGCATTCACCCTCGCTTTAAAACGTGCTGGTTGGCAGATCATTTATGACCCACAAGTTGCAGTAGACCACTATCCCGCCCAGCGATTTGACGAAGACCAACGCAATAATTTTAATGCGATCGCGCAAATTAACTTAGTTCATAACGAAACTTTAGTATTACTCGAACATTTATCACCCCTACGTCGCCTCATCTTCTTGCTGTGGGCAGTTTTCATTGGTACTAGAGATTGTTTTGGTTGCCTGCAATGGCTAAGATTCTTCCCCAGCCAAGGCCGACTCGCCACCCGCAAACTTTTAGCCTCCTGGCGCGGTCGCTGGCAAGGATGGCAGACATGGCAAGTTACAGGTGACAGGTTAGAGGTGACAGGTTACAGGGGTGCAGCACTTCGACTGCGCTCAGTGACCGGGGTGCAGGGGGAGCCAAAGAACTAATGACCAATAACCAATGACAAATGACCAATGACAAATAACAAATTGGTATGATATCTCAATCATTACTTTTTAATAGTTTTTCAGAAACACCATTTTCACCAAAACAGCGATCGCTACAAGGTTGGAGTGCCATCCTCGGTTTTATCTTGCTGAGTGTCACCTGTTACTTTGCGGGTGTGGCTGGTAGTTTACGCCTAATTTATCCAGTCACCGCCTTAATCGTAGCGATATTTTTATACTTGCGACATCCGATTTTATACATCGGTTTTACTTGGTGGATGTGGTTTATCACACCCTTAGTTGCCCGTTTAATTGATTATAAGGTTGGTTGGGACCCTACCCGCCAAATTTTGATTGCACCATATTTAGTTGTATTTGTCACAATTGCCACCTTCTTACGACACTTTCCTAAAGCCTCTCGTCAGGGAGGTTTACCTTTTATATTGGCTTTTGTCGGCGTAATTTACGGTTTTCTCGTCGGCTTAATTTATAACACTCCAGTCCCCGTTGCACGCGGCTTGCTAGACTGGCTCAGTCCAATTATTTTTGCTTTTCACTTATTCATGAATTGGCGAGATTATCCCAGTTATCGCCAAAATTTACAAAGGACATTTCTTTGGTGCGTATTGCTAACTGGTGCTTACGGCATCTATCAATTTGTCGTCGCCCCGGAATGGGATAGATATTGGCTAATTCAGTCAAAATTATTTACCAGTTCTGGCGACCCTGTACCATTTGGAATGCGTGTTTGGAGTACGTTGCACTCAGTCGGGCCGTTTGGTGCGGTGATGCAAGCAGGCCTTTTGTTGTTATTTACCAGTTCAGGCCCCTTAATCTTTCCGGCTTCGGCTGTTGGTTACTTATCATTTTTACTCACACAAGCGCGGACTAACTGGGGAGGCTGGTTATTAGGAGTCATCATGATTATGGGTTCAGTCAAAGCCCGTATTCAAATGCGACTCATCATCTTGATTTTAGTTATAGCCGCCTGTGTTGTGCCATTGACTACTATCGAGCCAATTTCTGACGTGGTGGCAGCGCGTTTAGAGACTTTTACGAATCTGCAAGAAGATACTAGCTTTAGGGATAGATCGGGAAGTTACGACAGAAACCTCAGTTTAGCTCTTTCTAATTTATTAGGTAATGGCATCGGCAATACTTGGAAAGTCAATGAAAAGACTGGACAAATCGAAGTTTTTGTAATTGACAGTGGTATTTTAGATATGTTTTTCACCCTTGGCTGGTTTGGAGCCGTATTTTATCTGGGTGGATTAATCTTGACGCTTTTTAGCGTTGCTAATTACACAGAATCACGTTTTGATAGCTTTATAAGTACAGCCCGTGCCATTGGTTTTAGTGCTACTGCCCAGCTAGTTATCGGCAGTGGGATGTTAAGTATCGCCGGAATAATTCTGTGGGGATTTTTGGCTATGGCGATGGCAGGACATAAATACCACCAGTCGCAAAAAATCACCCAACTTCATTAGAGGTTAATTATATGAAAGTGATGATCCTGATGCCATTGGCTGAACAACGCGGTGGCAGTGAAATGACTTTCTGGGATCTGTTGCAGCAAGGACGAAATAGTGATATTGAGTGGTTAGTAATTTTTGGTGAAGATGGTTCCTTAGTCAAACAGGTGCGATCGCTTGGTATTGATGCACAGGTTTTTCCTAGTGGTCGTGTCCGTCAATTACACCGTTTAGTTGCCACAGCCATCAAGATAGCACTCATAGCTAAACGTCAACAGGTAGATGTAATTATCAGTTGGATGTGGCTATCTCATTTAACAGGCGGACTGGCAGGATTACTAGCAGGTAAACCGGCACTGTGGTATCAACAAGAAACACCCGATGGGAAGAACTTTTTAAAACGCTTAGTTAATCTAATGCCGGCGCGTGGCGTAGTCACCATTACCAAAGCTATTCAAGCAGCACAATCAAAAATCACCCCACAACTACCAGTATCTTTAGTGTATCCAGGGGTAGCTTTAGATCGTTTTGATCCTGCTATTTTGCCTACTCCCGCTATGGCGCGGCAAAAGTTGGGTTTGCCATTACAGGGGCCGCTAATTGGCATTGTCGGCAGAATGCAACGCTGGAAAGGAATGCACGTCCTCGTTCAAGCAATGCCAAAAGTTTTACAGAAATATCCTAATGCTCATTGTGTGGTAGTTGGTGGTAAGCATGACTTAGAAGCAGACTACGAAGACTTTCTGAAATCAGAAATAGTAAATTTAGGACTGCAAGAAAAAGTCATTCTGCCCGGACTCCAGCGCAATATCCCCGAATGGGTGCAAGCGATGGATGTTTTTGTCCATGCTTCTGATCAAGAACCATTTGGCATTGTGATTATCGAAGCGATGGCGCTAGGTAAACCTGTCATTGCGGGTAATGCTGGCGGCCCCACCGAAATTATCACCGACGGAGTGAATGGCTTATTAACACCTTACGGTGATTCTGAAGCATTGGCGATCGCAATTCTCCGCTATCTAGATGAACAAGACTTTGCCCAAAATGTCGCGATCGCTGCACGCCAACGCGCCCTCGATTTTTCCACCCAGAACTACGCGCAAAACTTTATTAATACTCTGCGTTCTCTGATACCTGGCGTTTCGTAAATATAGCTAAATATCGATATGCTCAGATCCCCGATTTTTTTAAGAATTCGGGGATTTTGTATTTCACGCATAATTTAGGAATACAAACCTTCAGCTTGACAATATATTTTTGCTGGCGCTTGCTCAAAATATTTAAATAACGCTGGACATAACCAACCTTCCAGACCTTTTTCCCGCCACAAATACCAATTACCGTTGTACTCCTCACGTAACCAAGTTAATTCGGCTTGATAACCAGGGAAAGGACTAGCAGAAAACAGCAATTTAAACCCTTCATCCACATTAGCTATACCCTGAACCAGAATATCAATCATCTCAGGTACACCACTCACAAACGGTTCTTGCACCAAACCCAGACGCTCATCATCAAATACCCATGTTTGATTGTGCCTGTATGGAAAAATCACCATCATTGAGTTAGTCATGAGCAATTATCGGTTAAGTAATTGGTAAATAATTTTGTAGTCAAGGTTACTAATTACTAGAGAATAATATAACTTGAAAAAATTGTAGTGCATCAGGAGGTTGGCAGAGTGAAAACGGCAAGTATAGGGCAAACTCATTTACAATTCAGGAAATTCTCAGCCAAAAAGCTTATTCTGTACTGCAATTGGGAGTAAATACTTTTATCATGTGCCGTTTACTTGCCTATCTTGGTTCGCCTGTATCTTTGGAGCATCTTCTGTATAAACCAGAACATTCTTTGATTGTCCAAAGTTATCAACCCCGTGAAATGAATTCTGGGGTAGTAAATGCAGATGGTTTTGGTATGGGTTGGTATCATAGTCACAAAGATACTGCTCCCTACATCTACAAAAATACATTGCCGATTTGGAATGATATTAACTTACCCCATCTGAGCCGTTACGTAGAATCAAGTTGCGTATTAGGTTATGTCCGCAGTGCCACAATCGGACAAGCTTTAGATTTTGCCAATTGTCAGCCATTTAATCACGAAAATTGGCTATTTCTGCATAACGGATTCATTGAAAATTTTCGGCAAACATTACACCGCAGAATTCGTAGCACTTTAGCACCAGAATTTTACGACAAAATTTATGGCAGTACAGATTCTGAACATTTATTTGCGTTGTTACTTTCTCAGCGTCAAATTAACAAACATCGTCCGCCAGAATATGCCTTACGCACTACTTTGTTAGCGATCGCAGAACTAGCGAAACGTCATCAAATCAAGGTTTTAGCTAACATTATTTTCAGTGATGGCAAACGTTTGATAGCTTCACGTTTTGCTATTGGTGCAGCAAATCCGTCTTTGTATTGGATAAGAGATGATCTGAATTTCCCGAACTCAGTAATTATCGCTTCGGAACCTTTATTTCCTGGTAATTGGAATCCTTGCCCAGAGAATAGCATCATCAGTGTGGGAGAAGACTGTGATATCAAAATTGAGCAAATCTACTAGCACCAAAGAATTTATTTATTATGCTTTAAATGATTGTCGAAAAAGAACTTTAAAGCTGTTGGATGAGCTAGACGATATTACATTTTGCAATCAGTATCATCCTGATTTTAGTCCTATTGGCTGGCACTTAGGACATATTGCTTACACTGAGTCTTTATGGTTGCTAGAACATAGTGCGGGTTTAAGGTGTTTATTTCCGCAATATCGTAAGCTGTTTGCGGCTGATGGTTTACCCAAGTCAGAACGTGTCAAATTACCAAACTTAGCCGAAATCCGTTATTACTTGCAGACAGTCCGCGAGAAAGTGCTGCAATATCTGGAAGTGGTTGATATTGAACCCCAAGAACGTCTGTGGCGATTTTTAATTCAGCACGAAAGTCAACACTGTGAAATTCTCAGCTATGTGTTGGAATTGTCGAAAAGAGGAAAGGGTGTAGGGGTGCATACTTCGACTGCGCTCAGTAACCCTACTTCGACTGCGCTCAGTAAGCAAGGGTGCGGGGGTGTAGGGGTGCAAGGGAATAACATCACACTCAGCACTCAGCACTCACACTTCGACTCCGCTCAGTGTACAGCACTCAGCACCCAGATGGTGATGATTCCGGCTGGGGAATTTGAAATGGGAAATAATTCTTTGGATGCGTTGGATAATGAGAGTTTTTGTCATCGAGTATATCTGGATACTTATTGGATTGACCGTTACCCGGTGACTTGTGGGCAGTATCGGGAATTTATGGCGGCGGGAGGCTATAAAAATCCTGAGTGGTGGTCTGATGCTGGGTGGCAATGGCTACAAGTAGAACAGGTAACAGAACCGCTATATTGGCAGAGCGATCGCAGTTATGATGATCATCCAGTCTGCGGTGTAAGTTGGTACGAAGCGGAAGCATATTCGCGGTTTGTTGGCAAGCGTTTACCCACAGAAGCCGAATGGGAAAAAGCTGCTAGTTGGGATGCTCAAGCTCAACGTCGGCGCACCTATCCTTGGGGTGAAGAAATGCCCTCACAAAAATATTGTAATTGCGATCGCCTCATCGGTCAGACAACCCCAGTCGGTAACTACCCTGGAGGCGAAAGTCCCTACGGCTTATTAGATACCCTCGGCAATGTTTGGGAATGGACAGCTTCTTGGTTTACACCATACCAAGGTTTTCAAAGTTACCCTTATGTGGGTTACTCGCAAGTTTATTTTGATCACCAACACCGTGTATTAAAAGGCGGTAGTTGGGCAACTCGTCCCTGGGTAGCACGTTGTAGTTTTCGGAACTGGTACTATCCCTGTGTACGCCAAGTTTTTACAGGTTTTCGCTGTGCTACAAGTGTTAATTAACGAAAGTTTATGGCTTTTTTAGTGGTAAATACGCAAATTTAGTGTTAAACCTTGATTGATCTAGCTTAAGCGTGAGGTTAGCAGCTGTGGCTGTGTGTTTCACTAGCTAGAGGAAAGCTTGGGTTGCCAAGCAATCTACTACTGCAACTCTACGGAGGTTAAATGACAATATCTCAAGCTGTCAACAGCAAAGTTACTTCTCTAACCAGCCTAGAAGAACGTTTGCAAATACAGCGTTTGGTAGAAGCCACAAAAGTAGTCACATCAACAGCAGGACGTGATGTAGTCAAGGGATTAACGCACAACCCCAAATATTTACCCCCATACTACTTGTATGATGACCAAGGCTCTGATTTATTTGAACAAATCTGTGAATTGCCCGAATATTACGTAACTCGCACAGAAACAGCAATTTTGCAACAGTATGCAGATGAAATTGCTCAAATCACAGGTGCTTGTGAATTAGTAGAACTGGGTAGTGGGAGTTCGACCAAAACCCGAATTTTGCTGGATGCTTATCAAAAGTTAGGGGGGCTTCAGTGCTATTTGCCAATAGATATAAGTGCGGGAATGTTGGAAAATAGCGCGAGAAAGTTACTCGAAGAATATCCCTCACTGCAAGTTTACGCATTGGCGGGAACTTATGAAATGGCTTTAGCACAACTCCCACCAAAACAGTCACCAAGTAGGATGATTGGTTTTATTGGTAGTTCTTTGGGAAATATGACAACCCAAGAGTGTGATGCTTTCTTTTCGCAAATTACCAATGCACTGCAAGTAGGTGAATATTTTTTACTGGGAGTCGATTTACAAAAACCAAAAGAAATTTTGGAACCAGCTTATAACGATCGCCAAGGTGTGACAGCAGCATTTAACATCAATATGCTGGAGCATTTAAATCGCAGATTTGAAGGCAATTTTGATACCACACAATTTGAACATTGGGCATTTTATAATGAAACTGCAAATCAAATTGAAATGCACTTGCGGAGTATGCGATCGCAAACTGTGCAATTAAAATCTCTCAACCTCACCGTTAACTTTGCCCCAGGCGAAACTATCTTGACCGAAATCTCGCGCAAATTTAACCTGAACACCATTAAACAACAACTCCAAAGCCGTGGTTTAGTTCCGGTTCAAACATGGACTGATACAAATCAGTGGTTTGGTTTGTTATTATGTCAGTTTCAATCTGCTTGAAGAAGTTAGAAGTTAGAATCCAGGAGTCAGAATCAAATAAGTAGCTGTCTAGCCTGGAAACACATCTAAATATAGCAGTCTAGGCATAAGGTAGGACAGTTCAAAAGCACAAATGGCAGGTAGAGTAATAATATTTATATTTACCTCCTGCCTCAACCTTGTAGCGGTAAGTCAAAAGGCAAAAGTTAAAAGTCAAAGATCAAGAGTACTTTTGATTTTTGGTTTTTTACTTTTGACTTTTCTGCCTCCTGCCTTTTTTATAAAACACCTTTAGAACTAGGAATTGTCCCAGCGCGACGGGGATCAACTTCCGTAGCCATTCGCATAGCTCTAGCAAAAGCCTTAAATGTTGCTTCAATAATGTGATGGGAATTAATACCATCTAATTGACGAATGTGTAAGGTCATTTGGCTATGATTCACCAATGCAACAAAAAATTCCCTCACTAGCTGAGTGTCATAAGTACCAACTCTTTGGGTAGGAATTTCTAAACCATAACTGAGGTGAGGCCGTCCCGAAAAATCTAACGCCACCTGAATCAATGCTTCATCTAATGGTGCTAAAAAATTACCAAAACGAACTATTCCTTTTCTATCACCCAACGCTTGATGCAAAGCTTGACCTAAAGTAATCCCAACATCTTCATTAGTGTGATGATCATCAATTTCCCAGTCTCCTTTGGCTTGGACATCTAAATCAATCAAACCGTGAGAGGAAATTTGATGCAACATGTGGTCTAAAAATGGAATACCCGTTGCAGCATGACATTTTCCTGTCCCATCTAAATTGACAGTTACTTGCACATCAGTTTCACCAGTCACACGGTGAACCGAAGCAATACGCGCTGTGTTTAGGGAAACTTGGTGCAGAATTGAGTCTTTGTGAGAAGTATCGCTGATTTGCATAGTTAATTGAGGGAGTTGGGAGTTGGGAGTGGGGAGTTGGGATAAACCTGGATTTCTCACAAGAGAGAAATCCAGGGGGGTGGGAGGTGTGGGAGGATGGTGAAGAAATCTTTCCCCCCACACTCCCCTCTCTCCCCACACTCCCCACACTCCCCACTCACTACTCCCCAAATCTTATTACATTCCCATAATTTCATATCCTGCATCCACGTACAGCACTTGCCCAGTAATACCACTAGCTAAGTCACTGCACAAAAAGGCCGCAGTATTACCCACTTCTTGTTGAGTTACAGTACGTCGTAAAGGCGCTACCTCTTCTACATGGTGAATCATATCTAAAATTCCCCCAACAGCCGAAGAAGCCAAAGTCCGAATTGGCCCAGCCGAAATAGCATTAACCCGAATATTTTGCGGGCCGAGTTCTGCTGCAAGATAACGCACACTTGCTTCTAAACCTGCTTTGGCAACTCCCATCACGTTGTAATTCGGCACAGCTCGCACGCCACCCAAATATGTCAAGGTGACAATGCTACCGCCTTCGGTCATTAACGGTTTCGCTGCGCCACTTAACTGGACTAGGGAATAGGTACTAATTTCTAAAGCTGTATTGAAACCCGAACGGGAGGTTTGGCTAAAGCCTCCAGTCAAATCATCTTTATTTGCAAAAGCTAAACAGTGGATGAGGATATCTAATCTACCCCACTTTTCTTGCACCGCTTCAAAGGTAGAGTGAATCTGTTCATCATTTTGAACATTACAGGGAACAAATAAGCTGGGATTCAGAGGTTCTACCAATTCCGCAACTTTTTTCTCCATCTTGCCACGTTCATCGGGGAGGTAAGTAATACCTAAGTTCGCCCCTGCTGCGTGCAGTTGTTGGGCGATACCCCAAGCGATGGAGCGATTATTGGCAATACCTGTAACGAGGGCGTTTTTTCCAGTCAGATTCAGCATAGAAATTATTAACAGGATCAATCATGATAAAAGATGTCTGAGCAGTATCAAAGATTTTTCCTGGATTTCTCACAAGAGAGAAATCCAGGGGTGTGGGAGTGGGAGGATGGTGAAGAAATCTTTCCCCCCACACTCCCCACACTCCCCACATCCCCTACCCATACGTGAGAAATTCGGGTTTTGCTCCCCCTAATCACTGTTTTTGACTGCTGTGTGGCTGTGTTCACTTTTCTGTTTCAAAGGCAATTACAGCCAGAAGTCTAAATTTTCTAGGGGAATTGAGGATACTTCAACTGCTGAGTGTATCACCTGGGACTTTTTCAGACATCCTCTTAGGAGGATACTAGAAACTGAGGCCTGTTTTTCTTGATTTATCAAAATCATGTTTCACAGGCCAGAATCAAGAAACCAGAAGCCTGAATTGAGGGTGAAATTCTGTGAGGCTAGTGGATGAATCAACAAACAACACAGCAAATTAAGTGGTGAGTGTTTTTCTCCATTGACTAATTTTGCGTCTTCAATTCTGCTATCTGAATTTTTCTTTAATTCAATTGGTGTGTTTGCTGCATAAAAATTGTCTGCTATTCCTGAAGATATTCTCAAGATATAATGAATTTTTTAGCAAAAAACCTGATGAATAGGAGTTTGTAAGTACTTATAACAACTACTAGCTAAAAAGGTGAAAAATTATGTATCATTATGAACAAATAAGTCTGAAGTTCGGCTTTTGAGTATAGGAAAGTACAGAAAGGTTGACGGTGATTTATTGATTTTTCAGGTGTATTCTTAGGTAATCAGTTTATTTGTTTTTCCGGCATTGGGTAGGGGAAGGGAGATGATCGTGACACAAGATAAAGCCCTAGCAAATGTTTTTCGTCAGATGGCAACTGGGGCGTTTCCGCCAGTGGTGGAAACGTTTGAAAGAAACAAAACGATCTTTTTTCCGGGCGATCCTGCTGAACGAGTTTATTTTCTTCTTAAGGGTGCTGTAAAACTTTCCAGGGTATACGAAGCAGGAGAAGAAATAACGGTAGCACTGTTACGGGAAAATAGTGTTTTTGGTGTTTTGTCTTTGCTGACTGGAAATAAGTCAGATCGGTTTTACCATGCTGTTGCATTTACACCTGTAGAATTGCTATCAGCACCAATCGAACAAGTAGAGCAAGCACTCAAGGAAAATCCAGAATTGTCTATGTTAATGCTGCGGGGTCTATCTTCGCGGATTTTACAGACAGAGATGATGATTGAAACTCTCGCTCACCGGGATATGGGTTCTAGATTGGTGAGTTTTTTATTAATTCTTTGTCGTGATTTTGGTGTTCCTTGTGCAGATGGAATCACAATTGATCTGAAGCTATCTCATCAAGCGATCGCAGAAGCAATTGGTTCGACTCGCGTCACAGTCACTAGGTTACTTGGTGATTTACGCGAAAAGAAAATGATTTCTATTCATAAAAAGAAGATTACTGTGCATAAACCTGTTAGCTTAAGTAGGCAGTTCACTTAAAACAGAAGTCAGAAGTCAGAATCAAACCTTGATTCATTCTGCATTTGGGCTTTCTGACTCTGGCATTGTTGGTTGTTCAAAGCAATTGGAGGTAATGAAGTTGGCAAGTCTGGTGTTTTTGCAGATAATACCCATAGCTGGAGGCATCATAAATTGATAAATCTTCGCTATTGCCAATTTCCAACCCTCCACAGACAATGGTCGAAAGTAGTAGGCTGTATCTGGAACCATTTCGGTAGCTGAAGATGACCACCGGGTACATCCTCATTGCAGCAATTTTAATTTTGGGAGGCGTAATAGCCACTGTGGGCGATCGCATTGGCACACGGGTTGGCAAAGCTCGCCTCTCACTCTTTAAGCTTCGTCCCAAAAATACGGCGGTGGTGGTGACGATTTTTACTGGTGGCTTGATTTCTGCATCAACTTTGGGCATTTTGTTTGCTGCGGATGAGGGCTTGCGTAAGGGAGTCTTTGAATTAGAAGATATTCAAAAAGACTTGCGAAACAAGCGGGAACAACTCAAAACCGCAGAAGCCCAAAAAAGCCAAGTCGAAACAGAATTAAGTCAAGCCAGAAAAGAACAAACCCAAGCGCAACAAGACTTACAAAGAATTAATAAATCTTTGCAAGCGGCAAATGCAAAACAACGGGAAACCCAAGCAAAACTTAACCAAACTCTAAGCCGCCAAGCAAAGATCCAAGGGCAATTACAAAGCACTCAAGGGCGTTTGAATCAAGTTGCAACTCAATATCAGCAAGCGCGGTCAGAATTAGAAAACGTTTATAACCAAAGAAAAGCCTTACAAGTAGCGGTAGGACAATTAAAGGCAGAACAACAAAGATTGTACGCAGAAGCGAAAAAGGCGATTGATGAAGCGAAAACAGCTATTTCCAAACGAGATCAGGAACTCGCCAATCGTCAAGAAATTATTGAACAGCGCGATCGCAAAATCGCCCAATTAGATAAACTCATTCAAAATCGCAATTTAGAAATTACTGCCAGAGAACAGGTAATTGCAACCAGAGAAGCTCGCCTCAAAGAATTAGAAAGACAACAGGATTATTTAGAACAAGAAGTAGCCAGACTCGAAAAATATTATCAGTCTTATCAAGACCTGCGTTTAGGCAAGTTGGCGTTAGTGCGTGGTCAAGTTTTAGCTGGTGCAGTAATTCAAGTCAGTCAAGCCTCGGCGGCGCGTCAGGCGGTGTTGCAACTTTTAGGCGATGCTAACCAAAATGCCATCTTTCAGTTAACTGAACCGAGTGCAACGCCAGAAAAAACCCAAATATTGCGCGTCACTCCCGAAAGAGTTGAGCAGTTGATTAGACAAATTAGTGATGGTAGGGAGTATGTCGTGCGAATTTTCTCCGCAGGTAATTACGTCCGGGGCGAAAAACAGATAGAATTTTTTGCAGATGCCGCACGTAATGTCTTAGTCTTTGCGGGAGGAGAGGTGTTAGCCAGTACTAGCGCCGACCCCAAAACCATGACATCTTATCAGTTACGGCAAAGATTAGATTTGCTGATTTCGGCTTCCCAGTTTCGCGCCAGAAATGCCGGCATTGTAGAAGGCGTGCAAGTAGATGGCACATTTTTGCGCTTTATTAACCAGCTAAGACAATATGATCAGCCTTTAGATATTAAAGCGATCGCCGCCGAAGATACATACACAGCCGGGCCTCTGCGCGTGAAATTATTAGCTGTCCAAAACGGTAAAGTGATTTTTAGTACTTAAATTAGTATTGACTATTGATTCTTGGACAGCCACTTCTTTCAAGATGTTCATTGGGCCTGTGTTTTTGAGGAGTTGCATTTCTTGTTCATTTCGTACTAGTAAAGCACCAGCGAATCCTAATGAGTTAACAGAAATTGATTGGTATTTTTCTTGCGATCGCGGTACGATTAACATCCATTCTTTAGTTGCTAGTAAGTTGTAAGCTCCAGATGGTGTTTGACTATCAACTATTTCTATCCCCACAGCACTTAACAAATTGTGATATACCTGCCAAATAGCTTCTGCTGAGGTTAACGGAGATTCTAGCCAATTTGGATCTAAAGTGGCAAAAGCATTAACAAACGGTAGTTGCGATATTTTTCCTACACCATCTTTCAATTCTGCTGATGCGAATAATGGTTGAATAGGTATCTGTACTCCAGCAGGAGCGAGTGGCAAAGGTACTATCTGTAAATGTTTGTGTCGCTGACTCGCACCTGCGATTTTACCACTGTTGTAAAAAGCTAAACCTTCAAACTCACCTAAACAAGCCAATAACGCCGCAAAATCTTCTGGGGTGAGTAGGCTTTCTTGTTCTTCAAAAGCGCGGGTAATGAGGAGTAGATGATAGTCAACAACGTTGAATTTGTTCAAAATACAGACATGAGTATCGGAAATTTCCGCCACAAATAAATCTTGTTCATAGGGAAGGAAAGGGTTGAAATCCTTACCAGCAGTGGTTTGTTTATCTTGCTGTTTCTTGGCTGCGTCTTTGCGGGTTAGGTTCGATAAAATTCGGACTAGATAGTTAACGCCGTCTTGCTCAACAAATTCAAATTCTGTTGGAGTAGAAAGCAATGCCCCACATTTGAGAGCATGTAACGTAGTTTCTTTGACACTTGTCCATAAAGTGCCAGTTTTCAGGAAAATTTCTCCCTTGAGCATTGATGAGTGCATGATTTAACATTCATCAGTCTAAATCAGGTTCAACGCCAAGCGATCGCAATTGTGCAATTAATCTTTCTGTTTTTTGTCGTTCCTGTTCGGCGCGTTGTCTTTCGTATTGTACTTGTTGACTTTCTTGTTCAGTCGGAGTCAATACCCAATTGCCTCGATGATCATACCAACGTAACCAAGGCTGTTCAGCACTTTGATAGCAACCTTGCCATATAGCCAAGCCTAATTCTAATTCTGGTATCCAAAAGCGTGGTTCTGTTAAAGCTACTTCAGTATAATGACCACCATTTAATTTAAAGATTTTTAACTCATATTTGTAGCGATCGAAAATTGCGTAATAAGGAATTCGCAAAACTTGTTCATAAACTTGCCATTTTGTAGGCGGTTGTTCTATGTCTCGCAAGGTTTGACCTAAATCTTCTTTTTCTGTACCAGGAGACAGCAATTCAATCACAATAAAGGGGTTTACTCCCTCTTGCCAAACCACATAACTTAAACGCAAATCTCTTTGTTCGTAAAGCCGCGAACCACCCACAACTGCAAACCAATCTGGTCGCTTGTACCACAGTGGATGATGCAAATCGTAATATAAGTTTAAGTCACTAGCGGTAAATACTTGGTCGCTGGGGTAATTTGGCGGACGAAATGTTTCGTCTAACAAGCGTGGTTGTAATAAATGAAACTGATCTGGCAAACCAGGTTCCTCTGGATCTTCACTTTTGAGATCATACATCGTGGGTAAGAATTCTTTGGGAGGGCGGGGTGGGTCAGTTTGATACATAGTCAATCAGTCCTGGGATTGAGACGCTTGAGTTTATTATTCAACTTATTTCAGTTATGGATAAATTAACGAAAGAAACTTTTAACCTCAAGGTACGGTAAACACCATTATTCATAATTTAATAAGTAGTAGCAAAGTTAATCAATAGTTAAGAAATAGTCGATAACTTACTGAGTACGGTAAACTACCATACAATGCTTAACAAATAGCCTTTAGAATAAAAGACAAGAAACAAATTGAGGAGCCTTGCAGGATGCAAGTTTCATACGATTCTGATAAGCGCAAGTTGCTATCATCTCTGTGTCATGGGGCGATTTTTTTTAGTACGGCGTTGTTTTCAGTTGGTGTGCCGATTGTTATTAACATTATCTCGGATGACCCAGTTGTTAAAAGTAACGCTAAGGAATCAATTAATTTTCACTTCAATGTTTGGTTTTGGGCAACTGTAGTTGGTGTACCCATTGCTGTTTTATCTTGGCTGACTTTTGGTATTGGTGGAATTTTGTTTTTTCCCGTTGTCGCTTTTGGCTTTTTATTACATTGGGGATTAACAATTGTTGCACTTTTACACTGTTTCAGTAATCCTGATGAACCTTTCCGTTATCCGTTTATTTTCCGAGTTTTCTAATTGTTATGGGTGTAGATAAAGTTAGTTATAGAAAGGGATGAGTAAATCATCCCTTTTTTATTAGACAATGTTAGGAATATTATTCACAAGTGGTACATAAGAATTTAGGACTTACGCAGTAAGACGAAATATTAAGGGTGTAGGGGTATAGGGGTGTATGTATTTAAAACTCTTACACCCCATACCCTTTCACCCCTATACCCAACCTCCACAGACAATCTTGGTGCGTAAGTCCTATCTAATAATTGTTTACGTATATTAAAACAGTACTAATTATGACGATGAACGAGAGTGGCGCTGGCTTGATTTACTGGCATAAGGATGACTTCGTTAATGTTAACGTGGGGCGATCGCGTGGTGCAGAAAAATATCACATCAGCAATATCATCAGCCGTTAAGGGATTTACGCCTTGATAAACTCGCTTGGCGCGTTCTGTGTCGCCATGAAACCGCACTTCACTAAATTCTGTTTCTACCATCCCAGGATCAACAGAAGTGACGCGGACTGGAGTACCTAACAAGTCTTGTTTTAAACCTTCGGAAATGGCTTTAACAGCAGCTTTTGTTGCACAGTAAACATTACCACCAGGGTAAGTTTGATGTCCGGCGATGGAACCAAGATTGACGATATGACCACGACCACGGCTGACCATTCCGGGAACGACGTAGCGGGTGAGGTAAAGCAAACCTTTGATATTGGTATCAATCATTTCTTCCCAGTCTTGAAAGTCGCCTTCGTGCAACTTATCTAAACTGCGACTCAAACCGGCATTGTTGATGAGAATATCTATATTCGACCATTCAGCAGGCAGATTATTGATTGCTGATTCTACCGCAGGGCGATCGCGCACATCTAGCTGTAATAAATGAGTGGCTGTACCAAATTCTTGGTTTAAGCTGTCTGCTAACTGCTGCAAACGTTCTAGCCGTCGCGCCGCTAAAATCAACTTTGCACCAGCACCTGCAAAAACTTTGGCACAAGCAGTACCAATTCCACTGCTTGCGCCAGTAATTAACACAATTTGATTTTGTAGGGAAATCATTGTTAGTCAATAGTCAATAGTCCAGTGTTAATTGTCCAATAATTCTGAACTATTGACCAAGGTGAAGATGAAAGGAGTTGGTGGTTCGACTGCGCTCACCAACAGGAGGATCTACAAACCGCGCAGGCGGTCATTGCGCTTGCCGAAATACGGGGTTTGTTTGTATAGTATGTGCTTCAAATCTCCGACTTCATTTCACTACTCTTAAACGCTGACTTACCATTGTGATTCCTTCACCGCGAACAACCACGGCGGAAACCCATTGATTACCGGGTGTAGCAGGTGCGCGTCCAACCTTAAAAATACCGCCGGATGTGAGTAATTGCAAATCTAAAGGTGCGGGGTTGAGATATTTTTCGATTTTGACTGGTTCTTCCGTGGCTGCTCCTAGCAGAAAATCTTCTCCCAATGGTTCTTTCACAATGGCATCAAAACTATACTGCTGCCCAACTTTTACCTGCTGAGGTAATTTAACATCAAGTTGGGGTGGCTGATTACCTCTAGTAATCAGAGTCCGTTCGCCTAAGATGTCTTGACTGACAATTTTGCCGCCTGCAATTCTTTGACGGGATGTAATTGTGGCATTTAGCGCCAAATTATTAGCGTTAGTGGATGGGGCGCTAGAAATGTTAGTAACAGTTTCGGCAATAATGGCATTACCTTCTGATTTCCAAGATTGCAGCTTTGTGGTGTAGCGTAATTGGGGGTATTGTTTCCAAAGAGTCACCAGGGCTTTTTCCAAGTTTGTACGGTTTAAGCCATCTCCATTGGTAAAATTGGGACTATAGAATTGAAGTACGGCTTGAGCATTGCCTTTACTAGCAGCTGTATCAATTTGCGTTAGTAAATTATTTAGTTCTGCTGGTGGAGCTTGGGGAGTAGCGGCTTGCACACTGTGTAAACCGCTAGTTAAACCAAGTGTGAGTAGCGATAATAACAGCCAACTTGGAGTTAAAAATCGGGGTTGGCGTTTGCGGAATATAGGAATAATGTTAGTCATTGGTAACAGTTTACTGATTTTATTCATGAAGGTCGGGAAATTGTTTTATCTTAGTTAAGCTAGGCGCTAAACGGTAGAGGTTTGATGACAAACGCACCGATAAGATTACTCATAGCTGCCAGTGGGACTGGTGGACATTTGTTTCCGGCGATCGCACTGGCAGAAAAACTGCCAAACTATGAAATTGAATGGTTGGGTGTGCCGAATCGACTAGAAACGCAACTTGTTCCCAAACAGTATCCCTTGAATATTATTGAAGTTGAAGGGTTCCAGCAAGGGTTCGGACTTGCATCTCTAAAGATTTTGGGTAAACTCACTGGTTCGATTATAGAAGTTCGACGAATTCTCAAACAGGGGAAATTTCAAGGGGTGTTTACTACAGGCGGTTATATTGCGGGGCCTGCGGTAATTGCGGCGCGTTCTTTGGGTTTACCTGTAGTTTTTCACGAATCTAACGCTTTACCAGGAAAAGTAACAAGGTTTTTTGGCCCTTGGTGCAATGCAATGGCGCTGGGGTTTGAAGCGGCTGCTAAGTATTTACCCAAAGCGAAAAATGTTTGTGTTGGTACACCAGTGCGATCGCAATTTTTAGCAGCAGCAGTTCCCCCGCTCGATTTAAATATTCCTGAGAATGCACCGTTAATTGTGGTTTTTGGGGGTAGTCAAGGCGCTGTGGCGGTGAATAAATTCGTCCGTCAAGCGGCGAGTGCTTGGTTAGATACTGGTGCTTATATTGTGCATTTAACAGGCGATCGCGATCCCGATGCCGGGATTTTTAAACATCCGCAATATATAGAGTTACCTTTTTATGACAATATGGCGGCGCTGTTGCGACGTGCAACTTTAGCAATTAGTCGTTCTGGTGCTGGTAGCTTAACAGAATTAGCCGTGTGTGGTAAACCCGCAATTTTGATTCCTTACCCCTTTGCGGCGGAAGATCATCAATCTTATAACGCCGAGGTATTTACCAAAGCTGGCGCAGCAATTACTGACAAACAATCAGAGTTAACCGCCGAAAAATTGCAAACTCAAGTTTTAGAGTTATTGCAAAATCCCGCCGAGTTAACCAAGATGGGGGAAAATGCCAAAGCGATCGCAGTTCCTGATAGTGCGGATAAATTGGCTTCTCTGTTGCGAGAAGTGCTGGAAACTTAAATAATTCAGGGGAGAAGATTTAATTTAAAGACCCGAAATTCTATGTCCTTTTAGGGATTAAATTCTTCATGAAGAAGATAATACCCGACTTCTCAGATAAGTCGGGTGTTTTATCAATAAAATTTACCCTTTTCAATGGTTTTGCTTATCACTCAAGCAGGAGGTAGTAGAGCTACAATTAAAACTGCAAAAATTCCTAAGAAAAATCCAACTACAAGCCAAATCGTTGGATTTCTACCTTTTTTTTGAGCAATTTGCATACAAACAAAACCCATAGCTGCCCAGAGAATCAGCCAAATAAGTCCTTCCATACAGTTTTTTCCTAATTAAATTAAAAGATACTAGTGGCGTGTCTAGCCTTAAAATGTTGTATTAAAATTCTCTTGTGGGATGGGCATCTTGCCCATCCCACAAGAACTATATTTTTGCACTACTTTAGTACTGGCACGCTACTAGTTTCCGATTAATCTCATTTTCCAGCAAACCCTAAGTAGGCATTGCAATTTCAATAATTAGAGTATCTAACTCACTGTCAATTACATCTATTTCTCTTCTCAGACCATCTAATTCTCTTAGCTTTTGATCAACATTAGCTTGACCTTTTTGCTTCTCAGAAACAATGGAGTTGACTTGATCTGCAACACTCTGAATTTCTTTTCCTAATCCTTGATTGACAGCATCTCTAATCTCATGTAATTTGATAACAACTGCGTCAGCCACTTCATAGCCACGCTGTTGAGCCGAATCCCGAAGCGAAGCAGCAAACCTCTTACCGACTTCTTCTTTAACTTTATTAGTAGTAGCCTTAGAGGTAATAAAACCTTGAACTACTCCTCCTCCAAACATAATTGGAATTAATACCCAAGGATTCAGCCCAACTAAAACAACTGTTCCGATACCAAGAACTAATTGGGGAATAATGCTTTTTAGCATTTCCTGATAGCCAAAGGTAGCACCGATAGCCGCCATACCTCCGCCCAGAAAAAAACCTCCTAAAACCAACCCACCAGCAGCAGATAAAACACGTTCTAAAGCACCAACTTTTCGCGGCCCCATATCATCGGCAATTACAGAGCTACCAGAAACTTGAAATTTTATATCATCAATTTTGTCAACAAAATTCTTAGCTCGGTCATCTAATTCTTGTAAAAGAATTTCTAAACGTTGACTAATAATCGGTTGTAGTGTGCTATTTTGCCATGCCAAAAACTCACTTTCAACTTGGCTAGTAAGATGTGTGACAATTTCTTGCACTAATCTTTCAACTTGAGGTTTTGCACCCTCAAGAGACATTAAGTTTACAGAAGTTTTGGTTTCAAATTTCTTAATCCATTCATTAACTTTATCAGGTAAGCTCCGGTAAAAACTGCACCCCTCCGCACTCACAGTCATTCTGATATCGCCACAAAAATTATTGATCCGTGTAACTATTTGCTCTTGTTCTTTTTTGAGACGATTTAAAGGTTCTCTAGCACCTTCTAGCCTGGCTTCTAAAGTCTTCAAATCAATGTTCAACATTGCATGTCGTTGAGGAATAGTGTCTCGTGCTGCTTTAATGGCAGTTTGTACTTCTCGCGCTGGACGGAGGATTTTAATTTTTCCTCTTTCGTTAGCCAAAAATCTTTCTAACTCTTGTTCTACTTGCAACATACCAGACTTAGTAACTCGTTCTGCGTCGTCTTCAATTCTTCCCTCTAAAGCATCCAAGGCACTGATGAAAAAGACTCGTTCTGCACCACGTTTAGTTCTAGGAGCTAATCGAGAAATACCATATTGCTTAACATCTTCCCGCTCTTTCGCTCGAATCATGTTAAAGCGGTTGCAGATGAAGAAAATATCTTCGTGTCCTGTAGGTTTTAAGATATTATCTATAACATCTAATTCTGACTTTGAAGCTAATGCTTCACAGGAAAGTACAAACAAAATTGCATCAACACGAGACAAATAATCTATCGTAACTTTTTGACGAATGTCATGCTCATTTAATCCTGGAGAATCAATAATTTCTACACCATTTTCACAAAGCTTTAATGGCCAAAAAAGTTCTACTTTATCGTAACGATTGCCATGCAGTTCACTAACATCATCTTGAATAACAACGTACTCTTCAAGTTTATCTACAGAAACTTCTTGAGGCTGCAAATTTTGACTATCATCAGTCTGGGCATAATGAAGTAAAACGCGTTGAGCTTCTCCCCATTTAACTTCATTAATAATAGCCGTACATGGTCTAGCATAAGCTGGCAAAATTTCATCACCAAGCATGGCATTAATAAAAGTACTTTTCCCGCGTTTAAACTCACCAATTACTAGCACTTTAAAACTGTCTGACTGAACTATAATTTGTAATTGCTTGATATTATTTTCTACATCATTCATATCTAGAGAATGCAGGACTCCTTGAAGTTCCCTAATTAGAGCTACGAGAGTCTTCCGCTTTTCTTGAAATGCTTCGTATTGTTTATAAACAGTTTGATTCATAATCATCCTTGATGAGTAATTTAGTGAGATAAAACTGTACGAATTTCTTGCTTGAGTTGAGATGCCTGCTCAATTAACTGAGTATAGTGACTAATATCTTGTATATTCGTGCTTTTTTTCAGAGTAGATTCCCAAGCAGATTGCCAAACTTTTTGTTCATTTTTTATTTCTGCTATCAGTTGGTTATAAAGCTCTCTTAACCGCTCTGATAAACGATGAAAATAATCATCAGTTATTCGCTCAATGTTAAGTACTAATTCTTCTGATAAGCGTTGTCTTTGCTCGTCTGTTTTTTGATTAATAAACTGATCGCTGAGAACCCATGCAACAGTACTGATGACTACACCACCAGGCCCACCAAAAATATAGCCACAAATTGTAGTTGCGCTGCTTGCTAGTCCTGTAAGGAGGGCGTAATGGCGTATATCTGTTAATTCCAACTGGCTCAAACGCAGATCAACGTTTACAGTTGATGATGAATCTGAACTATTACGAACAAGTTGTCTAGAGAATTTTTGAGCGACTTCCTTCTGCATCCATTCAAAATCTTGGGAAAGTTCATTGAAAATTTCTTCACTCAATTGGTTCCCTAAAATTAGTAGTTCTCGTCTCAGTTGAAAAGGTAAATCTCGCTCCCACCAACTTTTTAAATCTTTTACTTTCTTTAATTCAAAAGAGTAAACTTCGGTTAATTCTTCTTTTGCTTGCAAAACTTTTTGTTTTAATCTTTGGGTATGTTGCAGCCGACGATCATCTAAATTTAAGCGAATATCTTCCCAATAAAGCTCTGTATTTGCTCTTTCTTGTTGTGCTTGACGAAGAGCTTGTTCTTTTTCTGCGACACTCATTTGAACGGACTTAATTGCTGCTTCACTCAAATCAACCATCTGATTGAGATAATCTATTAACTGTCCTGCTACTTTTCGACTGCGCCAAATTCTCCGTTCTCCTTTCTCTACCATTGATTCAATATGAGTTCTAACTTTTGCCAAGGCATCAATTTCAGATCCATCAGGATTAAGCGGATGTATGGGAATAATGGGAACTTTTGTCGAAACTTCCTTGATGCGATCGCGGATCACCTGAAGTAACTCAAATTTTTGCTCTTGAGCCACTGTATCAAATTTTGAGACGGCTACAAGGACATTAGGAATATGTTTACCTAGTACTTCTTGTTCTAAAAAAGTAGCTTCTGTGATGCTAAAAGGTAGTGTTGCACTTACTAAAATGACAGCCGCATCACATTGACTTAATAAGTCACAAAGTAAAGCAGTGCGATTACTGTTTAAATCTCCCGCGCCTGGTGTGTCGATTAATTCGACATCAATAGTTCGTAGCCACGGATCATCTAAAGTCAAACGGACGTGGGTTAATTGTTCTTGGTTATCTTTATTTTCTTCTGTTGCTAACAAATCATTCCAAGATGATTCTTCTATTGGCCTAACTACCCATCCTTGATCGGGTGTCCGAACTTCCATTTTTTCTGTAGTTCCAGGAACGATTGAAATTAACGTGCCAGTTGTCGGCATAGCTCCGACAGGTAGTAAATCACGCTCTAGTAAGCGATTAATTAAGGTACTTTTACCACGACTAAATTCACCAACAAATGCTAGACGAAAACCAGGAAACTCCCATCGCACATCAAGCTCGGTTAATGCTGTCATGATTTCATGACAAGATATAGTTTCGGCTAACTTCAAACAACTTTCAATCCAAAACTCGATATGCTCGTCTACATTAGTCATTTTGTTTAAGGTACGAGGTGATATTAATTGATATGGTTCTTGTTGTTGGCTACTAGTTTGCTCATTATTGTCTGAGGTTTCTGAACTAAATAATTCTTCTGATTGTGTAGTAGAATTATTTTTTGCCTCAAATTGAGTATTAGAATTAATTTCTATGTCTTCTTCATCAGCTTGGATGTTTAGAGCCAAAGGAGGTAAATTTTCTTCAGTTTCATTTTGTTCACTATCTGCTATAAATTCAGATGTTTTTTTCTGAAGTGTTGAAAAAATATCGTCAAACATAAAAGTATATCTCAGGTAAATTACAAATTGATTGCTGCTATTTTTTGTAGTTGTTCCGCTAGGCGGTTCTGCCGCCTTTCGATTTCAGTCAAATCCCTTTGAGTTAATTCCTGGAATTGATTCAAACGTTCTAATTCAATTTTGTGTTCTTGCAGAATATTTTCAGTAATTGTCTTATATGTTTCGATGTAAGAATCTATTCGTTGTTTGAGAGAAGTTTCTAGGCTTTGAGTGTAGGTGATCGCATCTTGATAAGTTTGGTTTTTGACTGCGTCAAAATATGAAGTCAGTCCCGGTGTTAACTGTTCCCAAAGCTTTTGTTTACGCTCATCTAATGAGGGCATAAAAAATCGTGATGCCCACGAGCCAACGGCTAATCCGACAAGTGTTCCCAAACCTGGAACTGGTAGTAATACACTACCTACTACAGCGCCAGCTGCCGCACTCAAACCTAGTTTTGTACCATCACTGCTATCTAGTTTTTGAGTTAGGGATTGTGCAGACACAGCAACGTTAGAAGTATTGACTTGAAAGTTATAGCTGATATTATTGCTGGCTTCTACTTTGCCTCCAATTGCTTGAAGATTACGATATACTTGTGCAAATTTTTGATCAAATATTTTGCCTACTGCGATCGCATCTGCGGACAGCTTCTCGGTTAAAGGTTGTAAATCTTGCTGAAGTTGCTTTTGACTTTCTTTTAAGAGCTTTTCTGCTTGAGACTGAAGAAATTTTTTGAGTGCATCTTCGGTTGTAGCACTAAATAATTCAGTACGGATTTTCTTGGTAATGTTTTCTTTACGTGCATCTACACAATTGGTTGTTTTTAATAGGTATGTTGCAATAGAATTTCTCAGTTGTTTTTCACAAATTCCGTATTGTTCTATAGTAAATTCAGGCAAATTTGGAATCATTTCTTGTTTGATTTTTAACTGAGCATTTTCATATTTTTGCCATTGCGATCTCAGGTGAGTATTGAGTTGTTCAAAAAGTTGCGATAAAAGACGTATCAAGCTTTCAGCAATGCTGAGAGTTCTTTCTCTGCTCAGACGAGCAATAATCATTTTTTCTAATGCAATGAATCGCTCTTGCCAAACTTGTAAGTGTTCTGATACTGGTTCGTTTCCAGTCCACATATCTAATGCTATTTGTGCTGAACATGAATGAAGCACAGGTGTAGAGATACCAAGTTTATCAACCAGTCGAGAGCGCAAATCTTGTAATAGCGAATTTTGTTGTTGAGGTTTGATTGCATCCATACGACTCACTAAAAAAATACATCGATGCAGATATTCTTTTAATGAGTTGGCGATAAAATCACTTAAAGTCTGAGATAGTGGCATTGTTGCTGGCACAATAATGATTGCCAAGTCAGCTTCCTGCCGAACTACCCTTTGTGTAATAGCTCCATGTCTGATATTTTCGGCATTAGTCCCAGGGGTATCAATAATGATGATTTTATTAGTTAGGAAAGAGGCGGGATGTTCGATTGTTATATCTACAACATCTGTAGCTACTTCTTCATCTGAGGTGAGCAAATGAATAAATCGTCTAATATCTACTGTTTGAGAATTAGAAAGCCAAGGTAAATTTACAACTCCATTACTACCTTGAGTTTTGATTACACCTGCGCGAGAACCAGAAAAATTTACTTCTACTTTTAGCTCATTACCATAACAGATTTTTGTGGCTGCTGCTGTTGCAACTAAAGCAGAAGTTTTCAGCAAATCATCTTTTAATAACGCATTAATAAATGTACTTTTTCCACTAGAAAACTCACCAATAACAGCTAAGTATAAGTTTGTATCTTTTTGTCGCTGCTTGATTTTGTCAATTTGTTGTTGAAGTTCAAACTGTAACGAATGCGAAATTTCTGATCTTTGAAGCACTTGCTGGATAAATTCTAGTTGTTCGTCACTTCTGAGAATAACCTCTATCTGTTCTGGTACTTTTTCATCGGTCATTTTGTATATATCCTTCAATAAAATAATATTAAAACGAAATTTTTATACATATTTAGCGTATATTATCCCGCCATATCATGTCCGGTTAAATGCTTATCATTCTGTAGGTGTTAGCCTACGGGAAGGCTACAAAGTGAGAATCTCCACGATATTCGCTACACTTCGTTCCGCTCAGTATGACATATATAATTAGTTGCTCAACACATGTATTCTTACAAACCAGTAAATGGTAAAAATGTTTGTTAAACATTTGAAGTTTGTATATTACTGAAATGATTATTTCATGAATGATGCTGAAAATACAGAAGCGAAATAAAATATCTATCTTTAGATAGATGGCAAAAATGGTAATTTTAAAAACCCAAATTAAATATATCAGTGTAAGGTTGTCTAAATTATGCAGTTTTGAGCAAATCTGCAATAAAACTTTGAAAAATTACCATGAATGTAGAAATATTATATTTATCGTCTCTACATTCATGTTCACCAGATGTCTATTTACTCATCACTAAATAAATACCCCAAATTGCCATCGCGCGGAGGTAAGTACTAGCGCGGAAAGTCCCGGCGGCGGTAATGGCTTCTGGGGTGCGGAATTGCAAGCCGTTGTTGTAAATTTGCTGCACAACAGCTTGTGTGACTCGTAAAGCTTCATCCTGCATTCCCATCTGCACCAGAAACGCCGCTAGTCCAAAATTGATTCCTGTCCACACTTCTAAAGGATGGGTGGCTTTGGGGTTTTCTGGGGAACCATCGGGAAGTACACCATTCGCCGCACCAAATTCACCATTTTGGAATTTCAAGAAACAAGCATCATAAACAGTCTTCAGGGTAGAAAGGGCGCGATCGCTCGGTACAATATCCGGTAGTTCTAGTAATCTGGCATAAAATTGCCCACATAACTGATCTGCCATCACCACAGCAGAACCACTGCCACTATCTAACCGATAATATTGTCCATTCCACAACTTTTCCTCATAGATAGGACGAGATTGCTGCAACCATTCTTGATAGATAGATTTTTGTCTCTCTTTCTCCGCGCCCTCCGCGTCTTGGCGGTTCGTTATTAAAATATCACTAATTGCGATCGCTGCTTCCAAAGCCGCCAACCACAACCCGCCACAATAAGCACTCACGCCCTGTAACCGCCAATCATCAAAAGTTTGGTCTGGTGCGCCAGAATTTTCTGGAATACCATCGCCATCTTTGTCGAAAGTTTTCAGATAATCGAGAGTTTGGACAATTGCATCCCAACAATCTGCCAAAAACTCTACATCATCAGCACCAGTCAGCAAATAATCGCGGTAAACTTGCAAAACAAAATCAGAGCTTAAATCTTTCCACAAATTACAGTCTTGATAACAGGTGTAATTCGTCTTCTCCCAAACATGTTCATTAGGTGCGCCTAAATCGTGGGGTGTTGCACCTGCAACTTTACGGGTGGCAGTTGTCGTATCTGCACCAATGGTATAGTAATAGCCAATAATCCTCTGATGGTCATCACTTTGAGGAATTGCCCTAGCAAAAGCCCGCATCACCGACTTTTCTAATTCGGGGAACAGCAACAGCAACCCAAAGGAACCGTATAACCGCACATCTAAACTTTCATACCAACGGTAATCTAAACATTCCAGCACGGCAAATTGGCCGATAGGGTCGAGTTCTGAAGCTGCACTCCAGAGAGTACCACCACTAGTTAAGTCGTATAATTCGTTAAATAACGCCATTTTAAACCAATTTGGCAAATCTTCGCGGTTGAGAATTGGTGCTTGCCAACTTTGAATTTGCGATCGCCATGTTTGATAATTGTCTAAAGCAGTAGTCGCAATTTCCCAAGCATGATTGCCATTTTTACCAAAGAAATCTGTATATCTGCGGTAATAATTCACTCCCGCCGCAAATTCCGTCACTGGTAAATCCCAAGCCAACACAAAAGGAATTTCTAAAGTTTCTCCTGGTTGGAGAGTAAAGCGAAGTGCGATCGCACTTCCTAACTGTTGATTTTCTACCGCCGGATTGGTATCTAGATAGTTAGGCAAAGAACCATCACTAGCAAAGCTTTGCCATACCTCCTCACCTGTACCTCCAGGATGCCATTTACTGTGGTGAAAAACTTCCACTTGCGGATGTTTCACCGTTGCAATACACCAACTCCCGTCACCTTCCTGCACAGGTTCCGTAATTCCAACCCTTCCGAAAACACAACCAAAGTATTGCGAATTTTCCACTAATTGATTGTAATTGCCCTGACTTTCGCCCCAGCGCGGCTGATATTCATAAACTGGGCTACCATCATCGCGTATCTTGACTTCCGGCGACTTCAACGCATTAGTAAACCAGCCCGCCATATTTTCCCAAGTCAACATAATGCTGAGAGTAATTGGTACATTGCTGGGGTTATGCGCCTTCCACAAAAACACCGCCACCGGATAGCTAGTTTCTTGATAATTATCTGCCCAAATCGGCGAAAACTGCTCACAAGTTAATTCTGCTTGAAAGACATTTTCATACACAAACCAACTGCGTGGGTATAAAGCATGATAAGTCCCGGTGGAAGTTGACTCACTACTCGCTGGGTACCATTGCCAAGTCTGGAGACTACCATCTTCCGGTGATTGAGTCGATAAAGCATAAACTTGAGAAGTTGTGCCATTGGACTCAAACACACTGAATTGACAAGACGGCACATTTTTAAAGATATGTTCACCGCCATCGATGTGCCACAGGTTAAAATCTCCCCTCGACGAACGCCCAATGCAGCCTGCACCAAAACCACCCAAAGGCATTCCATGCCAAGGGCCATCGTCAAGATTACTGGCATAGCGGACGGTATAAGGTTTATCCCAACCTAACCCGATGGGACGGTTCCAAGTACAAGAAGGAATTTCGTGGGAGTTTTGATTTGTCATCGCCTGATGTCACAGCGTGCAGTTACGCTTAGGAAGCTTAACGCGATGTGTAATTTTTCTCAAGTTTTTTCTGTAAGTAAAAATGACTTCCTTTAGAGAGATGAACTGTCAAGCTAATATTTCTACATTAATCACGGATGTCTGCTTAAGCACTAGGACATTTTAAGGCTTAACAAAACGTTAAGCCTTTTTCTTGAAAATGAATAACGCAGTGAGATGAAAAATCAAGGGTTTAGGGGTTTGAGGGTGTCAGGGTGTAGGTGTGAAAAACTTTTACAGCCCATACCTGATATTGTTATGCAAAAATTCAATTCAAAATATGCAATTATTACATGAATGCGGATGCAATAAACCCTGATAAGTGCGATTCTCTTTTATGTAGGAATAGGTTGATGCTGATAGAGATAGATACCCCTGGTAAACACCGGGGGCTTTTTATTTGCAACCTAGCTATAGTAAAGTTTTGAGCCGCTAGATCCCAGAAGTCGGGAATCTGAACAGATGTAATCATTCAGAGTAATAG
Organism: Aulosira sp. FACHB-615; assembly: GCF_014698045.1. GTDB lineage: Bacteria > Cyanobacteriota > Cyanobacteriia > Cyanobacteriales > Nostocaceae > Nostoc_B. Next base: position 373,034 of record NZ_JACJSE010000003.1, on the reverse strand, counting down.
GTTAAGATTTGGAACTCTTCGTTACAGAAATTCCAGATTTTCGTGTATTTAAATAATTTACTGTTACTTACCAACTTTTCTCGTGTTAGGTTGGTAATTAGATGAATTAAAAACTGGCAATGAGTTTTAAACGCATTTTAGCTTTTAGTTGTTGGTTATTCTTCGCTTGCCTGTTAGTTATTGGTTGTAATCAAGCAAATACACCCAACTCAGCCACAACTACTAGTCCAACAGCCCAAACCACCACTTTAACTATTTCAGCCGCAGCTAGTCTCAAAGATGCACTTGAAGCCATCAAACCAATTTACAATCAGGCAAAACCAAGCGTGAACCTAACCTATAACTTTGGTTCATCGGGTGCTTTACAGCAGCAAATTGAACAAGGTGCAAAAGTTGATGTTTTTATCTCCGCCGCAAATAAACAAATAGATGCACTGGATAAAAAGGGTTTGTTAGTTGATGGTACTAAGAAGGATTTACTAAAAAATCAACTAGTATTAATTGCCCCACAAAACTCGACAAATATATCAGATTTTAAAGATTTAACTTCAAATCAAATTAAGAAAGTTGCTTTGGGTGAACCAAAAAGTGTCCCTGCGGGACAATATGCTCAACAAGTTTTGACTTCGTTAAAAATTGCTGACAAACTCAAAGGTAAAGTTGTTTACGCTAAAGATGTACGCCAAGCTTTAAATTATGTAGAATCCGGTAATGTTAATGCTGGTTTAGTTTATCTTTCCGATGCCAAAACTAGTTCAAAAGTTAAAGTGGTAACTACTGCACCTGAAAATAGTCATTCTCCTATAGTTTATCCCATTGCAGTGATTAAAAGTAGTAAAAATATTGATGCTGCTAAAGAATTTGAGCAGTTTTTATCTAGTAATAATGAAGCTAGAAATGTATTTGAAAATCAGGGTTTTGTGTGGGCTGGAGGTTGATTTTAGAGGTTGGTTCGACTTCGCTCACCAATCTTGGTTCGATGGCGATAACTAACCGTTGTTCGACTTCGCTCATCAACAAGATGCAATATTTGGAATACATCAAATAAGAAAATATTGTCTGCGATAGACTCATATTTGATTTATGAAAAAAATCAGTACACCAAAATCAGCCGTCTTTCCTACTCCCTACTCCCTACTCCCTACTCCCCATTCCCTATTTCCTGCTTACACAACTAGATTCAGGAATCAAACCGTATCCCTATATTTTTTGTCATTATCTCTTGGGAAAAGTTGAAAATATTTGATTATATAAACTATGCCACAGGATTTATCACCGCTTTGGATATCGCTAAAAACTGCATTATTGGCAACATTTATCACTTTTTTTGTGGGCATTGCGGCGGCTTATTGGATGCTCAGTTATCGTGGTAAGGCTAAATCTTTAATTGAGAGTATTTTTGTTGCGCCGCTAATTTTACCACCCACAGTTGTCGGCTTTTTATTGCTGTTATTTTTTGGCAAGAATGGGCCTGTGGGGAAATTCATGGAACCTTTTGATTTCACGATTGTTTTTACTTGGTATGGTGCAGCGATCGCCGCGACTGTGGTTTCCTTCCCATTAATGTATAAAACAGCCCTGGGAGCTTTTGAACAAATTGATGGTAATTTGCTGCGGGTAGCGAGAACCCTGGGTGCAAGTGAATCAAGAATTTTTTGGCGAATTAGTTTACCTTTAGCCTTACCGGGAATTTTAGCCGCGACGACCTTGGCTTTTGCCCGTGCTTTGGGTGAATTTGGCGCAACCTTAATGTTGGCGGGGAATATTCCTGGACAAACCCAAACGATTCCAATGGCAATTTATTTTGCTGTGGAAGCAGGCGCAATGGATGAAGCTTGGTTTTGGGCGATCGCAATTATGGTAATTTCCCTGTCGGGGATTATTGCGGTAAATTTTTGGCAAGAAGTCAAAGAAAAGGGAAGACACAAGGAAACAGGAACAAGAAAATCAGAAAGACGAGTTGCTCAATCTTATGTTGTGTCTGCGCCAACTTCCGAAATCGGTCTGTTTGTAGACATTGAAAAAAAATTACCCAGTTTTCATTTGCAAGTTTCCTTTAGTACCAACGAACAACCACTAGGCTTGTTGGGTGGTTCCGGCGCAGGTAAAAGTATGATTCTGCGTTGCATTGCAGGAATTGAAACCCCAACTAGAGGGCGGATAATTTTGAATGGTAGGGTGTTATTTGATTCTGAAAAAGGCGTTAATGTACCTAGCCGCGATCGCCGCATTGGTTTTTTAGTCCAAAATTATGCTCTGTTCCCGAATATGACAGTGGCGGAAAACATCGCTTTTGGCTTACCCAAGGGATTATCTGCGTCAAGTGTCCGACTGCAAATCGAATCACAACTAGTAGCGATGCAGTTACCTGGATTGGGCGATCGCTATCCCCACCAACTTTCCGGCGGTCAACAACAACGGGTCGCATTAGCCAGAGCCTTAGCCAGTCAACCAGAAGCATTACTTCTCGATGAGCCATTTTCTGCCCTCGATACTCATCTGCGGAGTCAACTAGAACAACAGATGACCGAAACTCTAGCCGATTACCAAGGTGTAGCTTTATTTGTCACCCATAACATGGATGAAGCTTACCGCGTTTGTCCAAATTTATTAGTCTTGGAACAAGGTCAAGCCGTTCATCACGGTTCCAAATATGAAATTTTCGAGCATCCTGCTAGTGTGAGCGTAGCTAAATTAACTGGCTGTAAAAACTTTTCTCGTGCTGCTGTTCAAGGAACACAAACAATCCAAGCTCTAGATTGGGGTTGTCATTTGCAAGTTGTTCAACCAATTCCTGATGAACTCTCTCACATCGGGATTCGCGCTCATCAACTCATCTTTTCCGCAGATGAATCTCCCGTTAATACCTTTCCCTGTTGGTTAGTGCGAACCAGCGAAACACCCCATAGGATGACATTATTTTTAAAACTACACACCGCCCCTAATAATCTGCAAGACTATCACCTACAAGCAGAGGTCTTCAAAGAGAAATGGGTGAATATCAAAGACAAACCTTTCCCTTGGTACGTGTGTTTAGACCCTCTGCGTTTGATGTTGATGGAAAATTAGTACAACAAGGCAAAAGTAAAAAGGTGAGCCATTGCGGTGGACGGGTTTCCCGGCATAAAGGAGACAGTGCCGTGGTGAAGCAGTCCGGTCTTGGGGGTTTCCCCCAGGAGGAACTGCTGAAAGGGTCTCCCGACTTGAGGCAACTGTCGTCAAATGGTGAACCCGAAGGGCAAAAAGAAAAAGAAAGAATATTGATACCACAAGCCTTTTAGCAATTCCTTATGGTCACTGAGTTTCGGCTTCGCGGTAATCGAGCGAAGCGATGCACTGAGCTTGTCGTTCGCGTAGCGTCTCCGGTAGGAGAAGAGAAGTGTCGAGATTCAACTACCGCGTGGTCGAAGTGTGGTCTGTTTATTTAAGCCCAATACGGTTCAGGTAAGAAAAATAAATTACAACAAAACCAGTAAATGATAACTCAAAAAAAACAGCCAAATGATTTTGGAGGGGGTTTGGGGGACGGTTGCGTCCCCCAATCGGGGGCTTGGGGAGCCACTGCGTTGGGCGGCTTTGCCGACTTGAAGCATGTGGCGTGGAGAATCCCCCAAATCTTTCTCATTGTTTAATAGGTAGAGCAGAACCGTATTGTATTTAAGCCGACCTGTACTAGTCTTTTTGTGAGTGCTGAGTAAAGAGTAAAGGTGTAAGTGTTCCAAACCCTTACACCCCCATACCCTCACACCCAATCTCAACAAACAACCTTGCGCGTAAGTCCTATATCTATGCTTTAACTGCTGTGTTGAAAATTATTTGTTGACAAATCCGATATATCGGAATATATTTTATTTAACGATAACGATATATCGTGATACGTCAAACAAACACAAGGAGTTACATAATGTTTAGACCATTTCATTCACGTTTTCCTGTACCAGCCCACGCTGGAGAAGGATTTTCCCAGCAATTTTCGGGCGGTGGACGACGTGGACACAGAGATTTATTGGGTGATGAGCCACGCACCCGGCGCGGTGACATCAAATTGAAACTGCTGGGACTTTTATCGGAGCATCACCAGCATAAATTTGCCCATCAATTTGCTATGAGTGGACGACATGGACATGGACACCGGGGTTCATTTGGTGGTGACTGGGGAGATGAGCCACGCACCCGGCGCGGTGATATCAAATTTATGCTGCTGGCGCTTTTATCAGAGCGTCCCCAGCATGGTTATGAACTGATTAAAGAGCTAGAAAATCGTCGTGGAGGCTTTCGCAAACTAAGTCCAGGCTCAGTTTATCCAACGCTACAAATGTTGGAAGAAGGCGGTTATTTGACTAGTGAACAAGTCGAAGGTAAGCGCATCTACACAATTACAGATAATGGTAGACAGTTACTGAGCGATCGCCAACAGCAATCTCCTTCAAAAAATCCTTATGACAGTTTTGCAGAAAACAAGCCTTCGGAATTGATTGAGTTGCGCCAAACTTTAATAGAGTTACATGATGTCGTCGCACAAATTGGTCGCAGTGGCAATTTAGAACAAGCAAACCGAGTCAAGGAATTGCTTGTTCAGGTAAAGCGTGATATTTATAAATTCCTCGCTGAACAGTAGCCTATTTTGCTGATGTTAACGATATTGCTTGGCTTGAGTTTCATATAAGTAGGCGTAGCGATTACCCATTTGTATCAGTTCGTTATGAGTCCCACTTTCAATAATTGTGCCGTTTTCCATCACATAAATGCGATCGGCCATTTTGACAGTAGACAAGCGATGACTAATTAAAATCGCCGCCTGATTTTGGATAAGTTGACGGAATTTTTCAAACACTTCATATTCCGCTTTCGCGTCCATTGCACTGGTAGGTTCATCTAAAACGATCAACTGGGAATCTCGTAAAAATGCCCGCGCTAAAGCGATTTTTTGCCATTGACCAACACTTAATTCTTCTCCTTGGTCAAATAGTTTACCCAAAATTGTGTCATAACCTTTGGGTAATTTGCTAATGACATTATCCGCACCAGAACGACGCGCCGCCGCTATAATACTCTCTCTATTAGCTGGCAAGTCAATATTAGCTAACCAAATATTTTCTTGTGCGGTAAAGTTGTATTTAGCATAGTCTTGAAAAATCACGCTGATGTCACGGCGTAATTCAGAGATTTGATAATCTTTAATATCAACACCATCAATTGTGATGCAGCCAGAGGATGGATCGTACAAACGACACAGCAATTTAATTAAAGTCGTTTTTCCCGAACCATTCTCACCTACCAGTGCGACTATTTCTCCTGGTTTAATACTCAAATTAATATTATGGAGTGCCTGACGAGTGGTAGTAGAATATTGAAAACTCACATCATGAAACACAATCCCAGTCTGCATTGGTCGCGGTATTGGTTTGGGATTTACTGGGTCAGCTAATCTTGGTTGGAGGTCAAGAAATTCGTAGAGATTACCTAAAAATAAATTATCTTCGTAGAGTGCTGAAACGTTAGCTAATAAACTTTTAATATCGTTCTGCCCTCGTTGGAGTGCTTGGTAATAAAGCACTAAATCACCCAAACGCAGCACACCATTGATTGCTTGATAGATAATTAAAGCATAAATTGCAAATATGAGAACCCCGGCGATCGCTTCGGCGAAAAAGTTAGCGATAAAGCGCCTGGTGAAAATTTTCAGGCTTTCTTTATAGATTTGTCTACGAATACGAAGATACCAATCACTAAAATAGTGACCTAAATCAAATAAGCGGATTTCTTTCGCAAATTGGTCTGATGTCAACATCCAAGCTAAATAAAAACCTTGGCGTTGCATTGGTGTCCATTTGCGCTGCCAATCATACATAATACGGCTATATTTAATCCGCACTAACATAGCAGGCAAAGCAGCTACAAATAAAACCCCCAAAATTCCCCAATGCAGTGTTAGTAACAAACCAATCATTGCTACTAAGGAAATACTATTTTGACCAATTTGTGCTAGACGATTGAGAATTTGCGGTGGTCGATAAGGTGCTTCTTGTTGCGCTCTTTGTAAGGTATCGTAATATAAAGCATTTTCGTAATACTCTAAATCAGCCGCAATCGATTTAGCATTAATAATTCCTTGCATATAGTCAGTTACCCGTTGAGAATGGGCAGTGGTGACTAGTTCTGTTAAGGAGTTAGCCAAGGTTGTTAATAAAGTAATTCCACCCGCCAGCGCAATTAATACTAAGACATTCCGAAATGCTAATGTCTTATCCGCTAGGCTCAAGTTAGCAGCGACCGTATCAATAATCAGTTTTGAAAGATAAATTGAGACTACAGGTAAGATACCTTGAATTATTAGTAAAACGACACGGGCGATCGTCCAACGGGGGCTACTTTGCCATACTAGACGCAATGCCGGCAAAAGTCGCAGAGTATTTTGCAGTCTATCTCGAATTTTTTTGCCTAGTTGCATATTTAAAATGGCGATCGCACTAAATTTAATTTCTTAAACTTTGATTGTAACTGGAGACAAGTTTCTTTCAGCCAAATCATTTTCCACTAGCTTCACCAACTCCGGTAGTGCCGCTAAAGAACGTTGCCGTTGTAAACTACAAATCGGCACCTGTTGAACTACACTCAGACATTGCTGGAAATGTGCTTTGAGAAATTCTGGTGCAGTCAAGGCTTGCATTTCCCTAGAATGTCGCACTAATTCACCAAAGCTTTGTTTTGGTTCTAAAGGAACGATTTCTGGGTGGGTTCCGCCAGCTAACACATAAATCTTCTTCAGGGGTACAGATTTCTGAAAGAAACCATCTTGCAGTCGATGAACCCGCTTGATGGTTTGGGAATTTAGTAAAGGTAAACTATCTGGAACATGACCAAAAGAAGTCGCCGCATCAGGCCACAGCTTAATTTGAGGAAAACCCGGAATGACTAGTGGCTGTTGTTCACCAACTTGAATGGCCAAAACATCATCTGTCAAAATGCTGTAGCCGTGAGCGTGAAAACATTCCGCCAGAGTTGACTTGCCAAAACCAGAGTCAGCCATAAAGGCAACTGCACTACCATTGATGACTACACTACTAGCATGAAGTACAAGCAAGCCTCTCTGTCGGAGCAAGACGCAAATAATCGCACCCAACAGAAAAGTCCGTGTTAATGCTTCATCAACACCAGGATCGGGATCAAGGACAATTTCTTTTCCATCTTTCAGCAACACCATCCCGAATTGGGCAATTCTCGCTAACAGGTAGTTACCACCATCACTAAAGTTTTGTTGTTGATCATTTAACTTACCAAAACGGATGACTACATCTGCTGGTTTGTCACTGGGGATGAGTTCAGGTAAGGGTAATTCCGAGTGAATGCCTAAGTTGTATGCTGTGTAAACGTACATCTAAAATATTGCTGGATAACGAGTGAATTTTTATTTACGCAAAACTCAGTTTTAGTATCACTTTTGAATTGACAAAGCTCTGACAATCTGTAATAAAGGAAGCCATCAGGAAATAGCGTTCCTGATGTTTCCAAACATCTCATTTAGATTTTGCAGTAATCCTAAAACTAACTTACTTTTTTAGGATTACCTTCTTTCTTAGCTCTAGATTTGATTTAGGGATAATAGTATCCGTGATGCTATTACACCTATAACCTTGCTAAAGCTATGGTCTGGGTGCGGGAGTAACTACACCATCTCTAGAACCCTCGAAGCCGACAGCAGGAAAAGTTTCATTTCCTATGATGAAATTATCTTGTGCGCCTCTTCTCCCAAAAGCATTGGTAATATTCTGTACGCTACCGTAGTTTGTCAGTTGAGGCGCTTCGTAAGTTTTTTTCATTGTTAAGTCTCCTGTTGTTTTGTTGGTTTTTGACTGGACTAGATATTGGCTTTGAAATTTAACCAAATCAGTCTAGGTAGGAGCAGGCTGAGACTGCACTGCCCCTAGTCCGACTTATGGTTTTTTGAGTATGATTTAGCCACAGAGAAAGTGTTAGCACGTTCCAAACTGGCATTAATGAATCATCGTTTATCTCCTCCTTTGTCGATATCAGGTTGTTGTAGAATCTGTAGAGCAAGTTGGTATCCACAAATTCTTGAATATTACTGACATCATTAGTAATCACTTCATCTAGCAGTGCGCGATCAAGATGTAATAAACCGCGCTGGAAGTTTGGTGTCATATCTGTTTTGCCACCACGCCACTGCACTTCTTGGGGAAGAATACCATCTAAGGCTCTCCGCATAATAAAGCGAGACCATCCTTGATAAAGTTTTTGATCTGGTGGTAAAGACAGGCAAAATTCAATCAAGCGTTTATCCATAAAGGGATGACGCGACTCTAGAGAAAATGCTGCCGCACATAAATCTCCCAGTTCTAGTACTGTGGTAAATAGGGCAGAATTTAGGGTACGCCACTGTTCTTCTCTCACTGTGACGGCTTGTTCCTGAGATGGTGTTTGCGGATTTATCCCGACTTGTTTGGCAAATTGTGGGTTGATTAAAGAAGTGACTTGGGGTTGATTTTGCTTTTTACCCCGGAGCGATCGCCAAATTTTCAAGATATACTCAGGAACTAAGGATTTAATGCCATATCTAACAAGCAATCTCCGCCGCGACACTCGAAAATGCTGTCCAATTTGCCAAACAGTTTGCAAAAAGGTGAAATATTTTCTCTGTTTGACTAATTCTTGTAAGTAGGTAATGGCATATTGATAAAAAAGGGCGGCTAATGAAGTATTAAAGTGTTGTGATACGGCTTGAGCTTCTTGGATAAATTTCTGCCATTTTCCTTGACGTGCTAATTCGGCAAAGTATGTCACGCCATGAGATACGGTTGTATCACCATCAAAACCATCTAAAGAAATCCGAATCCCTGCTTGTTGGGAGGCACGATTTAATTCCCACACCAGAAAATGGCTAGGCCCAATAAAGGGTTCTTCTATATATTGATAGTATTTCTGCCATTCTGATAAGGGGCCTGATTGATCAGCGTGGACGTAATGGGGGACAAATCCGCCTTGGTTTAATACAGGGTTAATGTATTGGCGTTCATCGCATTCTGGAACTTCTTCAAAGATGTTGGAGAAAGTGTGCAGCTTGATACCTTTAGTTTGTAAGATATCCCTAGCTACACAAGCAATTGAGGAAGAATCTAAACCACCACTCAAATGACAGCCAACAGGAAATGCACTGCGTAAACGACAACGCACTGCCTCGATAAATATCTCTCGGAAAGCGGCGGCATATTCAGCATCGGAGTTGAGTTTTAACTCTTCACCAATTTCTAAAGCCCAGTAAGCGCGAGTTCTTAATTTACCTGTGGAACTCACTGTCATTGTGTGCGCCGGAGGTAATCGATGTATATGTTTGTAGGATGTAATTGATTTATCTTCTGTGAATGGGTGTAGGTGATTGGCGATCGCAATTTCATTCACCTTTTTCGGCACTTCCGGTAAACACAACAGCGCCTTCATTTCCGAAGCAAAGTAAAATTTCTTACCTGGTTGATAGCAGTAATATAAGGGTTTGATGCCAAAATGATCTCTCGCACAGAATAATTTCTGTTGATTTTGATCCCAGATCACAAATGCAAAGTCACCAAGCAATTTGGTTGGGCATTGTTCACCCCATTTTTCGTAAGCTGCTAGTACTAACTGGCTATCTGTGATTTTTTCTGGTGGACAGTGATTAATCGATAAGGCAGAGATTAGTTCATCACGGTTATCTATGCGTAAATCGGCTGTAATGACTAAATTAGCGGTGTGATCAACAAAAGGTAGTTTTTCTAACAGTGATTCTGGTGTTGTCCACAGCATCCGATGACCCAAGCCAACTGCACCAGCACACCAGATATCTGCACCATCCGGCCCCCGATGAGCGATCGCATCTACCATCAAGACCAGCTTTTTCTGTTCAATTGCCTGACTATCTAGATTGTAAATGCCAACTATACCGCTCATGATTTATATCCTTGCCAAAGACGGTAATGGAGTAAAGCGCGAGAGATCAGGAAGGTAGCCAATGACAACATACCCTTGAGTTTCAATCCAAGCATGGGCTTCTAATTTGCCAGTTTCACTTTTAACAACTCCGATTCGCAATTCTGGTGTGTAACCATAACGAGTCATTAATACTTGGCAAGTTAAAGCCCGCGCTAGGCACTTGGCTCCACCTGGTGTGTAGCGCGTGCTAACATTTATTGCCCAAACAATTTTGTGCAGAGAAATTGGTTCTAGCTGGAAAGTTGGTTTACTGATTTTGTTGATCAGTTTTCTTAACTTATTAAACGACAGTAACCACATTCCTAGCCGAACTAACCCCAGCAAAACGAACGTCCTCAATAAAAATTGGCGATCGCTATTGCTGAGTTGCCATAATTTAAGCAGCCGCTTCATTGTTTATTTCTATCAATCCTTGATCTGCTAAATCTTCTAGCAAAGCGGATATATCACGTTTGCAGACATCCGCATCTACTTCGTATTCCGCTAGGATGGCATCTTCAATTTCTTGGACAGTTTTTGGTGATTGGATGAAGTTCCATATACTTGCTCCTACTTGATTCAAACCATAGTACGCACCAGATTTAATATCAAGAATTACCACCTCTCCTTGCAAGTCTGAACAGATTTGCTCTCTAGAGGCTACTACACTTAAGTTTTCTGATGAACTTAGTTTTGTTGGCATCTTTATAGTATAATCACTGATTTTCAACTGTTCACACTAAAAACAATTTATATCACCCTTGTGGAAATTACTGTTACGTAAGCTTGATATCTTCATCCTTTGTTTTAAAACTCGCTAACTTTATAAAGCAATTGTGAAGTAATATAAATAATCAATTAATCTGACTGTCAACAATTAATTACTCTCATCATTGATCACTACAAAATTGAGGTAGTAATTAAAGTAATCAATCCATCAATTATTAATTAGGTAATTGGAATTAATGATACAGTTATTTGCTGCACAAATAATTAATATCTTGTTTGAGTAATCTTGGAACAATAACTACAACTCGGAAAATAGTCAAACATATACTCAGCAAGGATTAAGCAATCAGGAGTCACAAGCAATATCTTGAGCTTATCGTAGGATCAAAACGTAAAAGTAAGTCAGGATGATTTATCTATTGATTGATAATAAGTGGCATCAGCTTACCTAAATTTTGGCTCCTGAGTTCCTAATGTACTTGCAATTTTTATCTATTAATAAAAATGTTGCAAATTGATTTGTCTTAAGTCAATATATCTTTGGAATGATATTGCAAGTTGAATTGAAAGTATCTTGATTTCAATTGGTATAACAACAAGATAATTCAGCCTTGTAGACTAAATAACTCACAAAAAGTTCCCTGAAAAAGAAACAAGTTTTTCTATCTACTTACAGTAATGATTTCAGCTTAAAACTTTTGTCGAATAACTAATTATTTGTCGTCTTAACAAAATAATGTCGTCAAATATAAAACCATCAAAAACGTTGCTACATAAGTGTTTGCAGCGTTTTTTAGTATGTAAACAGTCAGTAGTTTATTTAACACTTTACTTGTCGTCGATTTAAATAATAACAAAATAAAAGTCATCTTTTACAATTTTACGTTTTCCAAAATTTTCTAGCTTCATAACAAATTAGCTGTCGCTTTTTCGCTCGAATAGTGGTATTATAATTTTATTTAGTACAACCGTACTAAATAAAACATCCTTATACCGAAAAGTTGCCGCTTCCATTGAGGGGTCAACTGCTTTAGGAAGTTTGGATGTTCTCGCACAATAGCGAGACTGTGATTACTGTTTTGAGTATAAATCAAGTTTTCCTATGGATGAAATGCCCATCGTCAAGCAAGACGACAAATCTCTGCCTGTTGAAAACAACGATGATGTAGATGAAATTCAGGATGATGAACTAGAAGAAACAAACGTAATTTTCACAGAATTATCGGCTGAGGCAAAACTCAAAATGGATGTGATCCAAGGTCTACTTGAGCCATGCGATCGCAAAACCTATGGTGAGAAGTTAAGAGCAGCAGCAGAGAAACTGGACAAGACTGTACGAACAGTCCAGCGTCTAGTCAAAAAATATCAACAGGACGGTTTATCGGCAATTGTTGAGACTCAGAGAAATGACAAAGGTAGTTATCGGATCGATCCTGAGTGGCAAAAATTTATTGTTTCCACCTTTAAAGAAGGGAATAAGGGGAGCAAAAAAATGACTCCTGCTCAGGTGGCGATGAGAGTCCAAGTCAGAGCAGAACAGTTAGGCTTACAGAAATTTCCTAGCCACATGACAGTTTATAGGGTTCTCAACCCTATCATTGAGCGTCAAGAGCGGAAACAGAAACAGAGGAATATTGGATGGCGAGGGTCACGAGTCTCTCATAAAACTCGTGATGGGCAAACATTAGATGTGCGTTACAGCAACCATGTTTGGCAGTGCGACCATACAAAGTTAGATGTCATGTTGGTTGATCAGTATAGTGAACCATTGGCTAGACCTTGGTTCACAAAAATTACAGACAGTTATTCTCGCTGCATTATGGGTATTAATGTGGGCTTTGATGCACCTAGCTCTCAAGTTGTCGCTCTAGCTTTACGTCATGCTATTTTGCCAAAACAATATAGTGCAGAATATAAACTTCTTAGCGAATGGGGAACTTATGGCGTACCCGAAAATCTTTTCACTGATGGTGGTAAAGACTTTCGCTCTGAACACTTAAAACAGATTGGTTTTCAATTAGGCTTTGAGTGCCATTTACGCGATCGCCCTAGTGAGGGTGGTATTGAAGAACGTAGCTTCGGTACGATTAATACAGAATTTCTCTCTGGTTTCTATGGTTATTTAGGTTCCAATATTCAGGAACGTTCTAAGACAGCAGAGGAAGAAGCTTGCTTAACTTTAAGGGAATTACACCTACTGTTAGTTCGCTACATTGTTGACAACTACAATCAGCGTCTTGATGCGCGGACAAAAGACCAAACAAGGTTTCAACGATGGGAAGCAGGACTTCCGGCTCTACCAAAAATGGTTAAGGAGCGGGAATTAGATATCTGTTTGATGAAAAAGACTCGACGCAGCATTTACAAAGGCGGATATCTCAGTTTTGAAAATATTATGTATCGTGGTGACTACCTGGCAGCTTATGCAGGGGAAAATATTGTACTCAGGTATGACCCTAGAGATATTACAACTGTTTGGGTTTACCGAATAGATAAAGGCAAGGAAGTTTTTCTGTCTGCTGCTCATGCGCTGGATTGGGAAACAGAGCAATTATCTTTAGAAGAGTCTAAAGCGGCTAGTCGAAAAGTTCGCTCTGTTGGTAAAACACTCAGTAATAAATCCATTTTGGCAGAGATACACGACCGTGATAGTTTCATCAAACAAAAGAAAAAAAGCCAAAAGGAACGCAAGAAAGAAGAACAAGCTCAAGTTCATGCTGTGTATGAACCCATCAATCTGAGCGAGACAGAACCGCTAGAAAATTTACAAGAAACACCAAAACCTGTAACTCGAAAACCTAGAGTTTTTAACTATGAGCAACTTCGTCAAGATTATGATGAGTAGATTTCATTGAAGTTACAGGCTTTTAGTAAACATATTCAGACGTTAAAACGTTATTAATTTTCGACAACAATCAGAATCATGAAAGATGATTATTGGCAGAGATGGGTACAGAAGTTATGGGGAGATGAACCCATTCCAGAAGAATTACAGCCAGAAATTGAACGTATTCTTAGTCCTAGTTTTGTGGAATTAGAGCATATACAAAAAATTCATGATTGGTTAGATGGTTTGCGTCTTTCTAAACAATGTGGTCGAATTGTTGCACCTCCACGAGCAGGTAAATCTGTGACTTGTGATGTTTATAGACTATTAAATAGGCCGCAAAAAAGAGGAGGTAAAAGAGATATTGTACCTGTTTTGTATATGCAAGTTTCAGGAGATTGCTCATCGGGTGAGTTATTGGTTCTGATCCTGGAAAGTTTGAAATATGATGCAACTTCAGGAAAACTTACTGACCTCAGAAGGAGAGTACAAAGGCTACTCAAGGAATCTAAGGTTGAAATGCTGATTATTGATGAAGCAAATTTCCTGAAATTAAATACTTTTAGTGAAATTGCTCGAATTTATGACCTTTTAAGAATTTCAATTGTTCTTGTAGGCACAGATGGTTTAGACAATCTCATTAAAAAAGAACCTTACATTCATGATCGATTTATCGAATGTTACAGATTACCGTTGGTATCAGAAAAAAAATTTCCTGAGTTAGTAAAAATTTGGGAAGAAGAAGTATTGTGCTTGCCCCTTCCATCTAATCTCACAAGAAGTGAAACTTTGTTACCTCTCTATCAAAAAACAGGTGGCAAAATTGGTTTGGTAGATCGGGTATTGAGAAGAGCTTCAATCTTAGCGTTGAGAAAAGGATTGAAGAACATTGATAAAGATACTTTGACTGAAGTTTTGGATTGGTTTGAATAATGGAAATCGGTACGGAAGAACCTCGTGTTTTTGAAGTAGAACCTCTGGATGGTGAAAGCTTAAGCCATTTCTTAGGTCGCTTTCGCCGAGAAAATTATTTAACCTCTAACCAGTTAGGTAAATTAACTGGACTTGGTGCAGTTGTTTCACGTTGGGAAAAGTTGTACTTTAATCCGTTTCCTACTAGACAAGAGTTGGAAGCTTTGGCATTGGTGGTAAGAGTCAATGCGGATAGATTAACCGAGATGTTACCACCCAAGGGGGTGACGATGAAGCCCCGACCAATTAAACTATGTGCTGCTTGCTATGCAGAAGTACCTTGTCACCGCATTGAGTGGCAGTATAAGGACAAAATGAAGTGCGATCGCCACAATTTACGCTTGTTAACGAAGTGTACTAACTGTGAAACTCCTTTCTCGATTCTCGCAGAGTGGGCGCAAGGGGAATGTCCTCACTGTTTCCTACCTTTTGCAACAATGGCGAAGCGTCAAAAACAGCTTTCATAACGTGAGAGTTTTAATAGGCGATCGCACTGTCACTCATCAATAAAAAAGAGACGGGTATGAACCACGTCTCCAGGCGATGGGAAAATTTTTTAAGGGTCTATGCTACATCTGCAACCAGCAAGCCATTAACAGCGATGATGAGCAACTGTGCTTGAAAAGATGTTTCACAACAAGGTCTTTCATCTCTATTACAAGGCTGCGCTATCCATTTACCCTCAAGATTTTGATAAAAAGTACCTAGCAATTGTGAACCGTTCCAAACTCGATAAAGTTCTCCAAAATCATCGGTCACGGAATCAATCTCTATTTCTGGTGGTGCTGGGTCAATTAGCTGGTCAACGTATTCCTCAAACTCTGATTGCATCAAAGTTTTGTCGTCAAATGCTTCTTGTATAATCATGTGAATAACCTCATCAATGGGGTTTTACAAAGGGCGATCGCGGACTCTTGGCGAAGAGCGATCGCCTACATTTTGTTACTGCATTGTAACTACTTGTCATTACAGAATCAAGAATGTTACTACAAAATTTTCAAAACCCTGCAAAATTGAGGTAAATAGAGTTATTACAGATTTAGGGTTTGCAGCGACAAATAACATGGCAAAGCGTCAGACAACAAAGCTGAACAATCAAATCATTGTCAGAATGGACGATGAAACAAAGGAAGCTTTTATGAATAAAGTTCAGTCTGAAGGGAAAACAGCTTCGGAATTAATTATGGGATGGATTCGGTCTTATCTTGCAGAAGAACGCCAGGAAGCACCTGATTTAACTACAATGCACATGGAGTTGGAAAACCTCAAGCAACAAGTTGCACTAATTCAAAACGAACTTTTGGGAAAAACCGCAGCCTGAGAGATGAAAATGATTCTCTCAGGCGATGGATAGACGAAATTATTAATTCTGCACCCAGAGTTTCACAAGACCCGTCAGATACCTGACGGGTTTGGCTTGACTAGGGAGATTTGCTGTTACTGCCTATGTAGTTACACAATATTATCAGTAGTAACAAAAATCTTGGAGAAGATTAGTGAGATGGACTTATGGTACTTTACTTGAGTGGTTTAGGTTCCATCTCTATTGCTCAAAGCCGCTTCCAAGATTTCTGGTGAAGGAGCAAAAATTTTCACAGTATGGCCATCTATATTTTCTATGGCGATAAGCTGTGAGCAAATGGAACGCAAAGCTTTCCACAGCATGGTGTCTTCGTAGTTCTCAAGTTCTGTGGGAATGTGATTGAGAAGAGACTCCGAGCAAACTACAATTAATCGTTCTTTGACTCTTGAAAATGCCACATTAGAGCGATTTAAATCTAAAATGAATTCCACATTTTTACTAATTGCTGATGGGTCACTAGCTGTTGCAGAAACAAAAATTACAGGACGTTCTCCTCCTTGCAGTTTTTCCACAGTATCAACGACATCAATAATGTCGCCATAGTAGTTCTTCAAGTTAGTTTTAAGTAAAGTTCTCTGGGCGCAGTGGGGGGTCACAATGGCAACAGAACCTCTACCAAGTTGACCACCCGCAGCTAGAATCTGCTCAATAATTTTTACTTCTACCGGATTGCTACGCCGTGATTGACGTTCAGAGTGAACAATCAGAAACAACCCACTGGAACTTTGTAGAATTTTCTCCCAAGTTCCTTCGATAATGTCATTGGCTTGCTCTGTGATGGATGCGGGTGGTAATCCTTGGAGTTCTATATTATCTCTGCGATAGAGGCGGGCAATGAGATGACGAATTATCGGCGGTAATCGGAAGGTAAAGTCGAGTGCCGATCGCAAAATGGCTTGGTCTGAAATATTCGTATGAGGATTTTCTTTGAGGTTCTGCACAGCTTGGTACGCGCTGACATAGGGTTGGTACAAAAGAACGGGCGGACGGTCTTCACTTTCCCAATCGTGGGTAATGATGGGAGCCAGCTGTCGATGATCGCCTGCCAGCATAATTTCTCCATCAACACTCACTAAGGTTGCTAGAGACAAGAAGTGAGGAAATACCATCATGCTGGCTTCGTCAACAATAAGACTGGAAACTTGGAAGTTGTTGCCTATCGCTTCAGCCATCTTCAGAATTCCATTAGTTACACCACCTATAACCAAGACGCTGTTTGAGCGCATCTGGTTGACTCTAGCTCTACAGCCCTTAGACTCGAAAAGTTCAATGTTCTGACCAGTGAACAAGTGAGTCTCAGTTTCTCGAACATCAACACGATTCAGGGAAATGGAGGGTACTTTTAAGCCAAAATTAGTTGCGTGTTGTATCAATAAAGGTAAAAGCTTATTTAAACGCAGCAGTAAATTATTAACAGCAGTGTGCGTATGAGCAGATAGCAATATAATGTCTCCAGGCTTCAGCCTTGCCAAAATTCTGATAAAAATGGCGATCGCTGTTGTCTCGGTTTTGCCTGTTCCTGGTGGCCCCTGTAATAGTTGAATCAGAGTACCTATCCCCTGAACAGATGCTTCAATCTGCTTACGGTCTAGTTTATTATTACCCTCTAAGGCTAAAGACTCCAGAAATTTACAATACTGCTCTAATTCGTTACTGGTCAAACTATTTTGTAAAGGAATCTGGGGGTTAACAGGATTAAACCACTCACAAACATGATGATTACTTTGGGCAACTAATCTTGAATCTACTCTACCTGCCACAAAATCTGTAGCACTTTCATCAAGAGTGGCGTAGTCAAAAATATTTTCTGCATTATTATAATACCGACCACCCAGCTGATAACGATTTTGTCTAGTTTGTCTGACAGCAAGTTCAACGTGTCCTGTTTGCCAATTAATTGATTCAACTACACAGGTACTGCCACCAAACAAAAGTTGACGAATGGTTTGACCTCTATGGGGATCGTTAAAACCAGGAGTGACTCTGACAAAAGAACCTTGGTCGATGGTACAGTTCGCCTGTAAAGTCTCTAGGGTAATGCCGTAGCTATCAAGGTCAATAGTTGCTTCTAATCGATTGTTACCTAGAGAAACAAGGTTACTAAGGGGTATAGTCCGACCTAAAGGTACGCGATAAATAGGAGGAATAAGGTGATTGGCGATCCAATCCATGACCTTAACGTGCTGATCCAAGCGGAGAAAATCAATTCCTGCCCTAGCTGTGTTATTCACTCCCAAGGTGAAGTTAGGTAAGGCTGCGATCGCCAAGTTTGGTTTCTCAATTTCATTATTTTTAAAAGTTATCCCTTCCTCTACCCAGCGTAAGGCGTGAGTACGGGCGAGAAGATAACCTTCTAAATAACCTGGAGTTTTTGCGTTTTGGTAGTGACGAATCGCATTTTTTACTTTCGCATCACTACCAAGAATTGGATCGTTTGGGTCTGGGAGAGTTCCCCAGTAGGCACGCCAGTAAGCTGCACTGAGTGAATTAAAGTAACGAAGCCGTACTTCAAATTTATGCTTGCTGGAAATGCTAGATGATTTATCAGCCCATTCCCCATTTGCCAGAATATCTAAATCAGATTTAAAGTCGAAAACGTCCAAGGAAAAAACTTGATCCAGAACAACTTCTTCACCAGATGGTAGTCTTCGTCGCCAGTGATAACTTCGGTCATACCATCTGAGAGACGTAACAACCGATAAATCTCTACCCGTCCATCCCAAAGCGTAACGCCGATTAACCTCATCATCCAGACAAGAGTAAATTAGTTGTTCTAATTTCTCACGACATCCTAGTAATTCTTGGAGATGACCTAGTAGTTGAGAATCTGCACGAGAACAACCTTCTATGAGTTGGGTAATTTCTTGCCTTGACCAAAAATAGAAGTGAATTGGGGCTTCATCTGTATCGGCTACCCTTGCGATCGCAGCTACCAGTTGTTGGAAAAATTCTTGAATTAGTTGCTTTTCTGCTTGGGTATCTTGTTCATAATCTCCACTCCAAGCAGTTTCCTGAAGCTTGATCACATCTTGACCTTGTACTTGGCGTTCCTCGTAGATAGGACGGTTATTTTCATCACGTTCTATTTCTAAAATTTCTTTAATCTCAGGGTTTGGTTTCCGCCGACCCTCTACTTCTATAAAGCTAGTGTCTATTCTTCTGTCACTTTTGGTTACATGAGCAATCAGTCCCACGATGCGGTTTTCTGCGTAGTCATACTCAACGGAGCAGTAAACTCTGATTAACGGTACGCCGTTAATTGTGTGTTCTGGAAGAAGACTCTGTCCCGCGTATCTGGGCAATCCTCGTACTTCATAGGAATTTGGGTTGCTTTTGCCACCAGGAAGCGTAATACAACGTGCTTGGGCTTGGAGTTGAAGCAATTCTAAATTTTCAGTAAAGCCAATATCTTGCCGGAGTTGAGCTACTTGTTCACCGTTTAAGTCAAGCTGAACTAAGTCATCCATTTTATTGACTCCAACTGTACGTAATGCTCTTACAGTTGAGGTGTCGATTCCTAACAGTTCCAAGCGTCGCTCACGCGCACTCTCTGCAAGGCAATATACACTCAGAACACAATCGCTACATTTGGCATCCAGTTGATAATCTAGTTCTGCCAAGTCAGCATTGATAATTCGCTGGAGTGCGCCATCTGCTGCCAAAAGACGGGTGATGTCAGCTTCAATTGTTTCTAAATCTAAAGGTTCTAGCGATAGTATGTCCTGGCTCTTATTCGTATCTTCATCAATCCGAACCACCACAGCCTCTACATTTTCAGGCTTTACTAGTTTCCCAGCAATCATAATTGGGTTTAAATAGAGCAATTGACGCACTAGCATTACATAGACGGACACTTGCGCCTGATAATAGGTGCGGTCTTTGCGACTAGCTTTGGATTCTACTAATCGCAGCTTGGGTTCGTTGTTATCCCACAAGATAACTACAAAGTCTATTTGTCCCCCAACTGAAAAAACGCCCAACTCTCCTTTAACAGAAATCTCCCGCCCATAAGCTATTTCACCAGGGGAGAGATTTTGTAATACTTCAATCAACGTCTCCCAGGATGTGTTCCTATTCTGCCCTGTTTTCTGACTCGTCAAAGTCAGGTCTGTACAACCCACATCTTGCAATGATTTTTCCCAGCCATTTTCTCTCAGCCGACCTGACAATTGCAGGACTGGATCTAGGGAAGTACTGAAGATTAACTCCGAAAAAGGTAATTCCTTGGCCAGTTCGTAGTTATTGTGTTTGAGCTTGAATCTGCGATCGCACGAGTGGTAGCGGATGTACTCCCCAATATCGGTAGCTCGGAGATAAGGTAACTCTGTTGACATACGTTATTTTCTTGATTCTGGTTGGAAGAAAGTTCTGGAAGTCTAGCTTTTCGCACGTTCTGGTTATGGTGACTACTCAATAATGACCAAATTGCGCTGAAAAAATTGCGATAACCGAGTAGTTAACAGCTATCTGGTGCTGGTTGCTCATATCACTGCCAGAGAGTGAAAGGCTAGTCTTTTTCGAGGATAACACACTTATTTTTTCTATCCATGTGAACTCACAATTTAATATTTTGCATTTTATAATTGAAGATGCTATATTAGCATTCATACAAAAATTAGGTATAGGTTGGCACGCATAACTCATTAAGACGGCATTCCTCCACAGCATCTTAAGCCTGTTAGTGGGAGGATAAATTTATTGGCTTGAGGCAAATTCCAGAGCTGATTTGCAGTAGTGGAGGTAAGGAAATTGAAAGCACCACCCCATACTCGAATTACATGGGAAATCCTGCATGAAGAAGATTGTTGGAGTGCTGAATTATACTGCACAGCCGCACAGATTTTTCGTGGGCGGATTTCCCGTAAGGCAATTGGCGAGATTGGCAACTGTCTTGAAGGTTGGCGGGTGAGTACTCAATCTTGGACGGATACTTACGATCGCAGGATTGAAGAAACGCCTATCTACCGTCAGGCAAACTTGGATTGTATGGAATTTCGCCTTGATGCTGAACACTGGGAAACACCAACAATTGAGGAGAAATGGTGTGTTCAACCAGGGGATGTGGTGCTGAATAAAATTCCGCCTGTGCGGGCTGCGGTGGTAACTTCTCGGCTACCTCGTCACCCAGTCGATGCCAACTGCATCCTGATTAGGGGTGTTAAATCTCCTTTTGCTGTGTGGGTGGCACTTTGTTTGAATCAAAAACCTTATGAGGCTTATCTAATTCATCGCCAAGGGGCAGCTACTTTACCTCGTGTCAGTTTAAAGGTGCTGTCTAATCTACATCTTCCTTTACCACCAATAGAGGACGCAAGTTTACTTCAGGGGAAAGTGTGGGATTGTAACGACGATATTTTGGAGAATAACGAGTCCCTAATGCGCTTGCTGGCTGAAGTTGAAGCTTATGTGGCTGATGAAGAGAAACAATTAGATGAGTCGCAGCCAGTTTCTAATAATTCATTATCGACTGGGCGGTTTTTTCCGGCTGATTCTATAGATGATTCTTTATTACCTAATCATGTCCAGCTTTCTCATCGACTGCACCAGTTAAAGCAGCAATTGGGATGGGTTTCTTTAGGAAAGCTGCTTTCAGTAGATGAGATTCCGAGAAGTCGCCTATATGGTGATGTTCCGCAACGGGGATGTTATTTGCGGTTGAGCGATATTCGGACAGATTTAAGTTTGTCACAACCGGAGAAAACAGAAAATGAGGGATCATCGCCTGCACCTAATCGTGTTTATCGCCAACCTCTCACCTCTGGGGAAGTATTGCTGTCAACTTTGGTGAGTAACCCGCGTGTGGCTTTTATTGATGAAGCACTGTCTACCAAAATTTACGTGACTGACCATTTGGAACGGTTACGGTTTAAGGAAACGCCGGGGGCTTGGGCATTGGTGTTAAATACTACCGCTATTCGTACTCAGTTAGAAGCAATGGCAATGGGAACTGTACAACAGTTTACCCATCCTGCAAATATTCCGCGCTTGAAAGTTCCCAATGTACCTTTAGAACTGCGGCAGCGATGGGAAAAATTATTACTTCGCCATCACCAGCGACAGCGAGAGTTAAACGAACGATCGCAAGTGATTTGGAATTATGCACAGAGTTTGTTTGAGGAAGTTCATAAGTGAGGGAAATGGGGCATTTACTCAATTACACAGGGTTTTAAATGGGTATGACACCAGCGATTTACGAAGAAATCACTACTGCATTAAAGCGCGAAAACTTACCGTTAACTAAAGTATGTGAACTGGCTAAAAATTCTGGTAGCAATTGGTCAGAGGCACAGGTTCACCTTTTCTTTGCTTGTATGGATGGGGTGGAAATTGACACTGCATCTAAGGATTTACCACTAGTGAAGTTAGGTCAACGGACTGAGAAAGAAGAACTGGTGGAAGCTATTATTCAAGTGGTCAATTCTAATACTGGTAAACCAATATCGGCTGCTGAAATTCGTCGGAAGTTACCGGGAAAGTTTATTACTACAGAGGCACAAATCAAAGCTTTGGCAAAAGAAACTTCTGTGTTGGAAGTTTTCGGGCCTGGACTCATTCGTTACAAAGGTTAATTGACAAAAATCAGGGATATGGCAAAGACAAAAACGGAAGGAAAACAAGAATCTTCGGTTGTGCAAGAAATATTAGCGACTCTGTGCCAACAATACAATAATGATGGTTTTAACAATTTAGTTACGCTGACGAGTTCGGCGGATGAGGAAGGCGCAGCTATTGTTTGGGGACAGTATCAGGGGGTAGAAACACCGCGTATTTTCCTATTAGCATTAGCACCGGGACAGTGGAATAAGGCAAATGCAGAATATGTTCAACAAAAATCCTATACCTTACCACCTGCTGATACTAGAGAAGATGAGTTTCCCCAGTTTGCTGTGGTTAGTGATGGGGAACATAAAACATTTTTTGAATTAAGCTTTCCGGCTTACGAAATTGACCGTCTCCCGACACTCACAGAAATTAACGAATACAAACGCATCAAGGCTGACCCGACTTATCGGTGGTCAATGAAGATGTATGAGCGTTTGATGCGAGGGTTTGATGAGTTTCACGAACAGGTTTATCAAAATGTTCGGGATAATGTTTCTGGCTCTAATGATATTATCCAAGAAGTAACGAAAATCCTATTTTTAGAATCTTTTCGCTTGCATCATGAGGGGGCTGATTTAGAATTTCAGCACAACGACCAAACGCTGAATTTAAATCAAATTTTTAATGTTGCTTATGTTAAACAACATAGTCAAACAGCAATAGCACAAATTCAGGCAGCGTTTGACTACTTCAAATCTCACGCTGACTATGTGGTGACAGATGATAACGGCGAGTCTCACTCCATTTTTGATGAACAAACTCACCTCCGATTAAGACAACCTCGGAACTATGAAACCTTACTAGATTTAATTCAAAATTTGGGGGCTGTTACTAATAATTACGATCAGCCGGTGAAAACCCAAGGGACATTGGCAGATATTGCGGCAGATGTGCTGGGGCGGTTGTTAGATGTGTTTCTACGGGCTAAGTTTAAACCGGAAGGGATGGGTGTTTATTTGACTCCTGCACCTGTAAAACAGGCGATGTTGGCTATTGCTTTTCACGATATTAAAGAAGAAACGCCGGAACTTTTAACAGCACGGGATGAAGATGGAAAGCCACTTTTTCGCTTTTGTGACCCAGCTTGTGGAAGTTACGGGTTTGGTGCAGTGGCGATGGGCTATTTAGAACGGGCGTTACTAGAAATATTGGGTAAGGAAACTTCGGAAGATGTGCGTCGTGACAAGCTGTTTCAAGATATGTGCCAATACAGTTTTATTGGTGCGGACAATTCCCAAGATATGGTAACGCTGGCACGGGTAAATATGGCGTTGTTGGGTGCGCCAAAGGCAAAAATTTTTCGTACTGATGACTCGTTAATTACTGCTCAACTTAAACCCTGTAGTTATGACTTGATTTGTACAAACCCGCCGTTTGGTACACCTAAGTTTAGTAAGAATCAGGAAGATAAAAAGAGAAATTACGAAAAAGGAAGAGAATTAATTTTAAAACAGTTTCGCTCTGATTTGGTAGAGAATCCCAAGAAAGCAGGAACTTATACTTATGAGCCTTCTGTGTCTGGGTTGGCGATGGGTGGAAAGCCGGATAGTAAGGGTTTATGGAAGCCTGTTTCTGCCAGTATTGACCCAGCAGTTTTATTTATTGACCGTTGTTTACAAATGCTAAAACCGGGAGGAAGGTTATTAATTGTATTACCTGATGGGGTGCTTTGTAACTCTGGGGATAAATATGTGCGTGAGTACATTATGGGTACAAAAGATGAGGCGACAGGACAGTTTCATGGTGGGAAGGCGATAGTTAAGGCGGTAATTAGTTTGCCATCGGATACGTTTAAGTTGTCGGGGACTGGTGCGAAAACAAGTATTTTATATCTCCAAAAACGTCAAGGAAGGGAACAAGAACCGCAGCGTTTTCAGGATGTACCACAGCCGGATGTGTTTATGGCGGTGGCAGATACATTAGGGTATTTAGTTAAGAACAATGTAGAAGATTACAGCGTTGGTGTGCCAAATGACTTGGCAGCAATTGTTGGGGCTTATGTGAGAGGAGAATAAAAAATGTGGATTAGTAAAGTCCCAAAAGATGAATTGGAAAACCGGATTGACTGTCATTTTTACCAGCCTGATGCTATCGCTGAAATTAAAAAAATCAAGAATTTTCCGTGTAAACCATTATCTTATTATGTAGTTGAGAAAAGGTCAGAACCCCCAATTCATACAAGCCACTATGCTGAACAAGGGATTCACATAATTAGCCCATCAAATTTTACTGATTTTGTCATTTCCTTAGAAGATACTTATAAAGTAAATCCTTCTTATATTGATTTGTTTAAGGATTTTATATTAAAAGAAGGAAATATTATTTATGCTCTAGTTGGAGATGTTGGTCATGCTTGTGTTGTTCCGATACCAGCACCAAAGGCTATCACATATAGGAGAACGGCAAATATTAGCTTAAAAGGTATTAATCCATATTTTGTTTGTGCTTTTCTTAACTATCGTGCTGGGGATTTACAGCTAAAACGAATGACAACTGGAGTCATTCAATCTCAGCTACGTCTAGAAGATTCAATAGAAGTCTTAATACCATCATGGAGTTCAGAAATACAAACTTACATAGGGGATAAGGTGAGGTTGGCGGAGATTTTGAGAGAGCGATCGCGGCATTTAGAAGAGGAGAGCCGAGATAAATTCAATAGTTACTTTGGTTTTTTCAAAGCTCTACCATTAGCCAAATTCTTTAAAACTGAATCATTAATTTTAGAAAATAGAATAGATACTTGGTTTTATAATCCCCGCTTTTTAAATGCTGTAAAAGCTATACAGGAAGCTGGAGCGAAGCTGATACCACTTGGAAAATTGGCGAAACGTATAACTAATGGAGGAACTCCAGCGAACGCATTATTTACAGAAAAAGGTATTCCTTGGATTAGGGGTAAAGACTTTGAGCATGGCGATATTGCTGTAGAGTTACTACCGCTTATGGATTTTGCCAGTGAAGAAAGCATTAAGCGAAGCAGATTAAAGGTTGGAGGTATAATTTTAAGCATCAAAGGTACAGTCGGAGATGTAGCAGTTGTTGATGAATTACTAGTAGGTTGTAATATCAATCAGGATATTGCACTTATAGAAATCAATAATTTGCAAACATCCCACTTTATTGCTGCTTTTCTAGAATCTGAATTAGGGCAAATTTTAATAGAACAGCAGGTTTATGGAGCTATTAATCCTTTCTTTTCTCTTGAAAATTTAAGATTATTTTCTGTACCCGATCCTAATTCAGTAGATCAAAATTTTAAGATGCAACTTGCTAACCTTCGTCATACAAGGGTGCGATGTAAGCGGTTATCGCAATTGTTAACCACCACCGCCAAACTCTTAGTAGAAGCCCTCATTGAAGGCAAACTTACTGAAGACGAACTTAAAATCGCCCAAGAAGCACTACAAAAAGGCGACAGAGAACCAGACAAAGCCATCCTCTCACGCCTTACCTGCAAAGGCTACGACATCAAAGACGAACCACCCTTATTTCCCGACTTAGACCTTCTCTATCAAACAATTGACCAATTAAACGCTGATGAACAAAGCGAATAAATTCTTAATTCAAACTAGCGAATCAAAGAAAAACCCTGTTCCCTGAGATCCTTCAATGAACTACGAAGAATTAATCAACGACATTAGCCACATCAACAATACAGCCCAAACAGCAGTTGTAAGAGCAATAAACCAAATTCAGACAATTCGGCATACACTGTCTGCCGAATTTAAAACCACACCAAACAATCTATTTCTTACACTTGTTGATTCTGAGAGGGAAAAATGATTGTTTCCCCAACTATCATCCGTTCTCTCGAACAACTCCTGACAACAGGCGAAGTTCCGGCCGCAGACATTAGCCCCCTGAAAACAGGTGAAACTCTGGGACTGTGGACAACATCCGCCAATGCTAACCGCGCTGTCGCCACCCCCACCACCGTTAAATTATTGCAAACCTTACCCAGCCTCTCGGAAACAGTCGCCGCACTCCTCAGTTGCGAACCAGAAATTCGCCAAGCCTGGGGTAAAATTATCGCCGCCCGACTGCAAGAACTAGGTACAAGACGGGATACTCAAGGACTTTGCGAAGCTATCACCACCTTGGGACAAGCTGCTGAGACATTACTGAAATTATTGCCCCAAGCAGCCCTCACCGCTACCAAATACACCGAAATAGAACGCATCATTTTTGAAGTTCCAGCCGAACAAGCCCAAGCTACACCAAAATTGCAGCGCGTCTTCGGTGCTACCGCCTCCTTAGTAGAAGGAAAACAAGGAACACCTGCAAATTCTCTCCTAGATATCGACCCTCTAAACCCTGCGATTAATTGGGTGCGGGGACGGTTGCTGCGTTTACCCACTACGGAAAGCCCTAAATTACTGGCTACAAATACCTCGATATTATTTGGTGAGTGCGGAGAATTAACCCCTGCCGAAATCAACCCCCAAGACACCCCAGACCAAGCAATTATGCGTTGGGTACTTTACCGCCATTGGATGTTTCTTTTAGCACAGATTGTTTTTACACAAGAAGCTTGGGCAGCAGAACGCATCTCCGGCAAATTAGGGCTGGAATTAGAATCAAGCCAATTATCCTATTTTTACGAGCCGACGCAAGTCATAGTCGTCGTTACTACCACCCTTGGAGAAGAGGTGATTTGCGGTAGCCTCGCAGAACTACTGCTGCGTGTCTTGAATCAGTTAGGAGTTGACATACTTACAGCCAACTTATCCACAACAGAACTTGATAACCAACTTGCACCCTTGATCAAAAACTTATTGCACCAGAAAGTTTGGCGTTTCCAAACTGGTACAAGTAGACAACGTTCTGGTTACGTCATTCACCCGGAATTTTCTGATAGTTGCTATCGCGTCTTAGGCAGCAAATCTTTTATTCGCCTAAGTAATCATATCACCTCTGCGATTCGTAATACCTGCGATCGCTGGGTGAAAGAAAAACTTGCCACTACTGGCAATAGTGCGCTATTGGAGGTCAGCAGCACATGAGCAAGAAAATGTCAATCCTACTTGCGCCTCCCTCCTTTTGGTCAGAACCCCGCGACCCAGAAGCTTGGTTACGGGCTTTAGCTATTCTGGCAAAGTCAGAAACTACCATATTCTCCGGTTACTGGTCAACCTGGGAACAGCATCTTACCAATACACTTTCTCGCCGCAGCACTCCCGGACTTTTTGGGCTGGACAGTACAAGTAAACCGGCCAAAATCCTTGGTGTGGGCTTTTTAGAACAAATCCCCGCCAGTAAACACTGGAAATTATCTGATGAAGCGCAATTACTCCTCAACCTCTGGCGCGACAACGACACCCAAAAAACCCTCGAAGCCCTAGCCGTGCATTTGTTGAAATGGAGTGTTTGGTTGCGTATTCTGCTGCTGCACCTGACTTTAGGCGACTGGCAGCTCATTCATTGGCAAAAGCCCATTCAGGTAAATTCTACATCCCCAAACTGGACAAAAGATATAGAGAACGCCAGCCTTGGTGCTTGGCTTACTTCATCTTCTAGCCCTCTGCTACAAAAAAAACAAAGCATAAACACTAGATTTAAAAGTAATAATAGTTACAATTTAGATATTAAAATTACACAAAATAAATTATCTCTAACATCATTGAAAGCACCTTTATATCTGCTCGATAGCATGGGTTGGTTACGAAATGGGCAGTTAATTTTACCGTCATATTTAGCACAACAACCAGAAATAGCTATTTTATCGCCATTCACTAACTCTCCCAGCACTCAACTTCAGTCTGCTACCAGCACCTACGCTGATATTCGCGGATTTTCTCCAGTCGAACCCGTAATGCGATCGCTGGCTAAAAAAACTGCGATCGCGCCTGCTTTAGAAACTGGCAGTAGCTTTGAAAAATGGATGGATGAATTGCTGGGTGCAGCTTTGACAAAAGGTGCAATTGAACTACACGCCGCCGAACCAGGGCAAGCAAGACATGGAAGAGGACTATTTGGCGATAGACAACGCAAATTAGTGAACTGGAGTATTCACCCAGAATTTGACACGTTATTTCAAGCTTTTAAACCGGACTAATTTGAATAATTATTATGAGTAACCAAAACATCGCTACTTACCACTGGGCTGCTACTGGTATATCTTCCTATCCTTTAACTCATCCTATTGTTGGACAAGGAGATTTCTTTTATAAATTCCAGCATTTTATCCATCTCATAGACCAAGAAGATGAACGCTTCGCTCATGTTTTTGCCATCATCGCCCAATGGGGTGTAGGTAAATCTCGCCTCGCCTACGAACTCATCAGCCAAATTAACGATACTTCTCCTGGTTGGGTAGTACGCAACCCGGCTGGGTCTTTAATTGATGCCAAACTTTTTAATGATGACGCAGACCGCGAACAATACCTTGGTCTTTACATACGCTATAGCCAAATTGCCAACGAATATCACAACGTTGACAACTGGTTTGGCTACGGTTTGTATAAAGCCCTTTTGCCCCTAGCTAAAAGTACATTTGATAATTCAATTCAAGCCAGTATTGCTAAGGAAGCCTGCGATCGCTTAATTGTTAAAGGTTTTGAGGAAAGTAAACTAGCAGCAGCACTGGAAGTTGAAAAAAATTACTCTGATGAAACTCTGTATGAAGACCCGTATTTAGTAACCAATCTCTGCCAAGCTGCTTACGATTACTTAAGCCAATTTGGAATCAAATACATATTAATTGCCCTTGATGAACTAGAAACTGCTGCCGAAGCTGCTACCTACGGCTTAGAAGATGAAGATATTAAGCACCTAGACGGACGGGCAATTAAACTGATGGGGAAAGCCATTAAAGAAGAAGACCCCCGGCGTAAATTACCTTGGCTGAGATACGTCGCTTTGTGTTCTCCAGCTATTGGCGATGAACTGCGAGAGATTCAATCTACAGCGCGACGCTTTGAAATAGTGGAACTTTCACAGAATGCCTTTGCTGATGTTAGCGATTTTGTCAACCTACTGAAACAACAAGGACGTTTAAGCGAAACTTATCCCGACGGCTTAGTTGAAGCTGCTTACGCTTTAAGTGGCGGTAACTTTGGTTGGTTTAACGTCATCATGGCTAACGTAGATCAAATTCTGCGCGATCGCCGCCTTCGCATTAAAGCAGGAAAAAGCAACCCTAATTCTCACAATGAAGAAGATGCGCCAAGTGTTGCTGAACTTTTTGATGATGCGGTGACAAAATCCAACCGTATTAGCCAATATATCCTAGACCATAACGCTATTAATGAACTGAAAATAGATAAAGCTTATTTACCAGCAGCCCAAAAGTTACTCTACGGGCAATTACCAATACCTTTGACACAATGGCTACCAGAAGAACTGAATGTTCTGTTAACAGGCGTGAACGAGTATGATGAAGCGATCGCTTTGCGCTATCGTCGAGTAGATTGGGATGAAGTCGATTGCAGTAAAGCTCTAAGAGAAGGCAAGTTTGTACGCGATCTCGAAACTTGGAAGTTAAACGGTGTAGATCAACCCCTTAACTTAAAACAACTGTTAGCTAACCTCAGCACCTACGCTATTCACGAAAGTCGTAATAGCCAGAATAACCAGGGTAAATATAATCTTTTAATTCCCCTGCGAAGAAATGATTTTGTCCAACTAGTCAGCTTACTTTATCCCCATGCTGCGGCTGAAGATGCAGCACGCGCATTGTGGGGAAAACTCATAGGTGAACAAGATTTAGAAGAATCCCAAGCAACACATATCGGCCCCAGTATTGCCATGTTAGGACGGCTGAATTTGCGTTACCGCAAGCAAAGCCGCAATTCTCTAATATTTAGAGATCCAGACTTTAATAATGCTCACGAAAAAGCAATTAAGCAGCTTGAGCCGCAATCTCGATCTGACAAAGCCATCCAAATTCTCACAGGAGCGATGCGTCTTTTAGATGAGAACTGGAACTACAACCCCGTTAGCTCAGGACTAAAAGATGTTGTAGCAATTGCTACTGCTAGTGGAAAAAATGGGGGGCTGATGAGTTGCGATGCACTCAAACTCCATCCCCAAGGTAGACTGATTCTAGGTTGGGTAAACAATGAAGAAGAACTAGAGCTACTGTGCAGCCAAGCAGCAACACAGTTTATTCAGGAAGGGCGAACCCCTATTTTAGCTTTTACATCTTCCCGTGCTTTAGTGGATCTGTTCGCTAAACCCTCAACAGATGTTCTCAAAAATGCCTACCAATACCTGTTACTGTATCAACTATCAGATAGCGAAGAATTTGTACTGCATCAGATAGGAATCCCTACCTCAGCTTGTGTGGGATTCAAAATAGATATTCAAGGTTTTACCACAGCATTTTATAACCGGATTTTATCTTTAACCCGTCCTTTAGAGCAAGAAGTTAACAAATGGCGTAGAAAACTGCATGAACAAGGTGCGATCGCTTATCCGTTGCGTCCTAGCGGTAAATTAAAAGATGACGAGAAAGAATTACTATTTAGGGCTTGGCGTTATTTACTGATAGAACAAAATTCACCTCAATCAGTAGCACGCTTGGATCGCAGCAGTGGTATAGACTTAGAAAAATTAGTAGCTGTTTTGAGCAAACTAGGGATTACTCCTAAAGCACAAAAAAAATATGAATCAGAGGAGCGTGCTTGGCTATTTGATCGGCTAGACGATGCAGCTATTGCAGTATTTCCACCTTTTCTGAAAAGAATTATTGACCGTCTATTAAAGGCAGAATCCTGGACATTAGAAGTAGCAGAAAAAGAATGGTTCTGGGGCTATGTATGGGAAGGTGCAAAACCCAAAGATATTTTCATTGATTGGATGGCTTTAGCCTGTGAGCTAGAGTTTGCCAAAATTGACCCAGATGTTACAGGCGGTAAAGATAAAAAATATAGCCTGAAAACTCATAGTGAGTTAGGCAATCTCATTAACGAAGCTGAAAACTGGTTACAGAATGACTACCCAAAAATAGTTCAGGACATGGAGAAAGTTTTTGGTGAAGGAAAAGTACGTGATTTTTTTGCGCCTTTAAACAGTCCCTATATAGGTTCAAAAACTAGACAGGCTAAAGCAAAAATTGAAGAAGCTAAAAATTATTTATCAGCATTAAAAGCAGCCGAGATAAACAAATACCTTAATACTGCTGATTCTGAAAATCAACAAAATATTCTGATTACAGCAGCAAAGAGTCGTCTATCATTGCTGAAAAATATTAGTTTTGTGTATCTGCGCGATGAGTATGAGCGTATTCAATCAGATTACAATATTAAAACCCTTAATTTTGAAGATGACTCAAAGCCTTTATGGGAACGCATCCGCCAGGCTGAAATTTTTGCCAAATTGGTACATGATGTTGCAAAAAGAATTTGTGATCGTATTAATAATGATCTCCAAAACGAAATGAATGCAGATGTTAAGGATATATCTTACTTTCCTACAAATTTGTTTATTGAAACTTTAAAAAAAATACTTAAAATTTTAAATGGAGCATTAAATACTGGTCTTCCTCAAGGCAGTACAGGTCGCCAACAGTTAACAGAAGCAGATACCCTTGGTCAGTATCTCAAGGATTTGAAAGTTGCTGAAGCAACTGATAAGTTATCACAGTTAGTGCGAGAAGTAGGTATTGAACTAAACTCTCAAAAAGAAACTCCTTTAGGAGAAATTAACGGTTTAATTCTTAGTGGTTTTCGCCGTCTTAAACAAGCTTATGAACAAATTAAAAGCAGATTTGAGGATGTCAAAAATAGGCTACAAAAATTACAAACTGCACTAGATGATGTACCTGGGGATTTCGATTATCCTCAAAATTTACCGTCAATAAGTAAATTATCGGAGCAGCCTAGTTTGATTGAAGACGCTTTGCTCGACATCCAAGAAGAAAAAGCCGAACGTCTTCGGAATGACTCCATCTATGATAAACCAGCAAAGCTTGGTAACTTCAAACCGTTAATGGATGTAGCGGTTGAACTTCCAAAAGAAGCTAAAAACAGATTAGATGCTCTCTCAGGTCAAATTGCCACTTTAGAAAATGCCATTACAGGTTATTACAAGCAACTCTTAAACGACATTAACCTACAATCTACAGAACAGAGTGTGAATGCTTTACTACAAATACAAGGAAGACCGCTATTTAATCCATTAACTCTAGCAGAGTTAGAAACAACAGGAAGTTTAAAGGCTGCGATCGCACTCAAAGAACAACGCCGTCAAGAATGCTTACAAACAGCAGCAGAACTCCTTGCGCCTACAAGCATTTCCTTCGACCGTTGGCAACAAATTATCACCGCCATAAATTCAGGAAGTGACCCCCAATTAACAGCAGATGAAGCAGACAAGCTGGTTAATCAAGGCTTCCTCGTTCGCACCTATCGGCTGGGAGGAAAAACATTATGAATACCAGCATCTGGTTAGTCGGAACTCTAGCAACCCATCGCCGCCAGCGCATTTTACAAAATGTGATCTCTGCTCAACCTTTTGAAAATCAACTACCACCTTCTGGTTTGTGCCTAATTTTTGGCAGTGATTTTCAAGAAGCTACTGAACAACAGCAACAGGACTGGTACAACTGGTCGCAGAAACCAGGAAGCGCACTATTATTAATTCCTCCCTTTGAAACCAAAAAATCTTCTATTCCCTGTAGCTGGGAAATAAGGCGGCGTTCTGGTGTTAAACCACAACAAGATATGCCAATACTTCAAGCACTAGCTCCAGAAGTAGACTACGAACTGCAAGGACAATTACAAATTGCCAGCGAAATTGGTGGTGCTTGGGAAGACATGAGCATCAATACTGCCTATTATCGCAAGCATCCCCACTCTGGAATTTTTGCTATAACCTGTCTACCAATATGGTCTTTAGCCGTTCTTGACAAAGAACAAGAATTGCAAAAATGGCTAGAGACATTACACAGTTTGGCTGGTCAACCGGTTGAGAACCAAGCTGTAGACCAAACTTCATTTCAACTAAAAGAAGAACACGTTATAGTCATGCTTCACTTAGTCTCACAAAAATTTGTTGATGCAGCAACAGCACTAACAGCATTACAAAGTTCAACTATTTTTTCTCTAGATAGAAACACAGCCCAAACCTGTTTAGGCGATTTGCAATCTCAGGGGTTGGTGAAGGGAGTTCAGTTAACAGAAAGCGGCATAGATGTAATTCGTCAAAGTCCCTATTTAGCTTATGCAGAAGAACTGGAGGCATTAGCCAGATGACACTAACATTTAACACACAGGGGCGATCGCTTGCACAAACTCTGGCTATTCAATCACAGATTAACTTGCCAGGAACCGTTGGTCGCATCCTAAAGCAAATTAGAGATATTGAGCGCGTCGCACCCTTATTCTTCCAAGCAGGCTTAGTACGTTCAGTTGACCGCCCTAATCCCTTAAATGTTCGCGTAGCTGGAATCTCTACTAAAGCTACAAGTACAAAAACCATAGGGGGTTTTCTTTATGCTGCGGCTGCGGTTCGTGTCGATTTAGCCGTTGATGACAATGTAATATCCACAGTCGGTCAGGATAGCACTTGCGAACTGGATGATATCAACTATGAAAACCAGTCAAAACGATTGCAGCTTATTGGTGTGCGTCAGGCTTACGAGATGGCAGACCGGGCAATGCGATCGGAAAATCCCTATGACCTGATTTTGCTCGATTGTCCACTGGTGCTAGACCGGAGCATGGTTCCGCTACGAGAAGCAGAAAGTTACGCAAGTTATCGCGCTGCTTTTGATAGTGCAATTAACGCAATTTCTAATTTCTGGTCAAAGCACCGCGAAAAACTTCAGCCTTGGAATCCTAATGGTACTGCTGTTGTGGGTTTAGCATCAGAGCGTTACGGTGCCATAGTTCATATTGCCCAACAAGACTTACGCACAGCTGAGGGGCGCAAACACATACTGAATAATGAGGGAGTTGATGCAAATCTAACTCATCAAATTATTGGATCGGAAGAAGCGATCGCAGGCATTG
Organism: Aulosira sp. FACHB-615; assembly: GCF_014698045.1. Taxonomy (GTDB): domain Bacteria; phylum Cyanobacteriota; class Cyanobacteriia; order Cyanobacteriales; family Nostocaceae; genus Nostoc_B. The sequence goes on along the minus strand of NZ_JACJSE010000003.1, from coordinate 338,623 downwards.
GTGAAAGACGTTTTATTTACGGCATTCTCAACAGTTACACGCGCACCGCAGCTTTTCGCATGAGTGTACAAACACCTCGCATGGAACCCAGCGATGTCACTTCATTAGGAGTGCTTGGTTATCATTTCAAAGCGGCACAAACAAATACTCCGCAACTACTCCAGTTAATTGGGGATGAACCTCACTGGAACCAAAAAAACTTAGACAGAATTTGTTCTCAAATCATGGCACTCACACTAACTGGTGGGTCACAAGCCGCACCTTTACCAATCCAGTTGGCAGAACGAGAACAAAACGCTTTAGATAATTTCCTCGAATATTACAGCCAAAGCCTACAAGTAGAAATTAAACGGCGTGAAGTTGAGGACTTATGGCTATCAGATTTAGATGATTTTGTTTAATTATCTGCACAAATAGCAATGAAACATCAAATTCTAGGGAAATTAGTAGGTAACACTGGTGATCCCAACAACCTAACAATGATTCTTTCCTCATCCTTTGCTGGTAGACGCGGTGAATTTGTTCGCATCCGTCACCAAGAACGCCAAGAGGAGCCAGAAATTAATGTTTTGGGGAGAATTAATAGTATTATCCGCACCAATGTTCTCTATAACTCAGAGATGGGGCAATCGCTCACAGATTTAGAGCTACTACCTGGCGCTCAAATTACAGGAGAACGAGTAGCTGCCAAACTAGAACTTGTTGGTTACAAAGACCCATACACAGGTCAAATCAAAATTCCTCGCCGTGCGCTTGACCCTGGTGCAAAAGTGGAAACGGTAGACTATCAATTTCTTAGCTCATTCTACGAATTTGATGAACAAACCAGTTTACATATAGGCAACTTGGTAGGTTATGAATCTGGCGACAATATTGTTCCTGTATATTTAGATGTTAACCGCTTGGTTACAGAACATTTGGCAGTCTTAGCCATGACAGGTTCTGGAAAATCTTACACAGTCGGCCGGATTATTGAGCGTATTGTCACCCTTAATAATGGCACAGTTGTTGTATTTGACCCTCACGGCGAATATGGCCGTGCTTTGCAAGGTGGCAATTTGCAATTCAACCTTGACTTTAACAATCTTGATGACCCCCGCGATCGCAAAACTATTCCCGAAATCCAAGAAAACTTTAAGCGATTAATTGAGGCTGGTGCAGGAATAGTGGTTTACACACCCCAAAATCCTTCATTTCGGGAAAAGTATGCAGGGAAAAATAAAGAATTAGCTCTGCAATTTGACCGCTTTGAAATGGATGATGTGAGCGAAATTCTTCCTGGTTTAACAGAACCACAACAGCGCGTTCTTGATGTCGCACTTCGTTACTGGAAAATCAAAGACAAGACTGAACCTAGAGATATTAACTCTTTGCGGTATTACTTGGGAGATGGAATAGAAGAGTTGCGCGAATGGGAAGAACTTAGTGCTGCTGAGGCTACTGCCCTTAATAGTCGCAGCGCAGCAGTTGCTTCTATGAAACTATCACGGGTTTTGAATGAAGCTCAAAGTTTTTACTCCGCAGCCCTAGCACGACCTACGGATATATACGATATGGTAGGACGGCCTAGTGATAAACGCGGCAGACTTGTAGTGATTGACCTACAAGGTTTAAGTGATACAGCAAAACAAATTATTACAGCCTTAATTTCTAGTGAAATTCTCCGCGCTGCTGCTAGTAAAACAGACCGCATTCGTCCTTGTTTTTTGGTTTACGAAGAAGGACACAACTTTGCACCCGCAGGTGAACCAGCTGTCAGCCACCGCATTATTAAGAAAATTGCCAGTGAGGGACGCAAATTTGGGGTTGGGTTTGCCATTGTTAGCCAGCGTCCTTCAAAACTAGATTCTGATGTTACCTCCCAATGCAATACTTTAATTGCGATGCGCTTGAAAAACCCAGATGACCAGAGGTTTATTACTAAAACTTCGGATATGGTGAGCAAAGCTGACATTGAGGAATTACCCAGCCTTTCTACTGGGGAAGCATTGATTTGCGGACGTTCAATTCCCGCACCTTTGTTAGTCAAAATTGGTACTAAAGCACTTGTTCATGGTGGGCAATCACCAGAAGTGCTGAATCTGTGGGGAAGATTTAATGGCTAATTTCCTTGAACCCACCATAACAGAACTGCAAAATTTGACAACCGCTCAAGAACTGCTACCAATCTGGACTAATAACTGGGGATTTCAAGATTTCGGTTTATCAATTCACAGCCTGGGAACAACCTTTTTAGCCCTACTAGGCAATCATCTAGGCTACGTGGGAGTTGCAGAGGTTCCAGCTTTTAAACAAGGAAATTATGCTCACATTGGCGATGATGTGCGCTCAGATACAGTTTGGTTTGACAAAATTAGTCATTCACCTTTTCTAATTGCTGAATTTGAGCGTTACAGCAACAAGAACGAACAGTACAAACTAGAAGATAAAGCGAAAAATTTATTACTGGCACAGCATCGTTGGAAGGAAACCGCACAAATCTTACTGTTGGCTTACTGGAGAAAAACAACTGTTTCACCGCCCAAGCACGCAGACTTACTGCAAATTATTGAAACAGGATTTGAAACTCAGGCAAAAGAAAAAGTCAGAGGCAGCAGTAAGGGGCAGTTCCTTTTGCTTGAATTCGTCATGAGAGAAAACAGCAACAGTTTATTGTACCTATCAGATATTATTCTGCGAGAAAACTGATGAGCCGCAAATCTAGATTTTTTATTCCACGACCTGATCGGCGGTTAGGCGATTGCTACGAACTACTCGAATGTTTAGGCGATGGTTCTTATGGTTGGGTTTGGCGATCGCAACGCCTAGAAGATAATCAAATTGTGGCGGTAAAAATACCAAAAGAGCAAAGTGCAACAAATGAAGAACTTGCTGAAGGTTCAGCCTTGGTAGGAGCAGAACTTCATCCCAACGTTATTCAAGTTTTTTGGATGGGACGAGTGCCTCCAGAGCGTGAATGGTATGTCATTGAAATGGAATATTTCCCCAGCTTGACCCTATCTCAGTTACTGGATAAGGGAGAGCAGGGATTTGTTGCTAGTTACAAACGGATTCTCGATATTTATCAACAAGTTTTAGCTGGAGTAGAACATCTTCACAGGCTGGGAATGTCCCACGGGGATATTAAACCCCAAAATATTCTTGTCTCTGGAGAGCAGGTAAAACTAACTGATTTTGGATGCAGCGTGTTACCTGATGATATGTATGCCAGAACCCGCGAAAATGGTGGGACAATTCTTTACTCAGCACCTGAAATAGTTGGCTCAAGTGTAAAAGGACGTAGTGCTGAAACTCTATTTAAAGCTGACATCTACAGCTTAGGAGTTTTAATTTATCATCTAGTAACAGCCCGATTGCCTCACGATACCCTTAGCCAAGTTGCTCGGCATACACCTTTTCCTCGTCCTCGTGAGATTAACTCTTCGGTTTCGCCGGCTTTAGAACATTTTATTTTGCGTTGTCTTGCCCTTGAGCCAGCAAATCGTTGGGAATCACTCTCAGAGATGGCGATCGCGTTTAGACAGGCTGCTCACGCCCAGGTCGATTACCAACCAATTCGTATCTTGCCGCCTCAGCAACAGCCTACTGAAGATTGGTCAACTCAAGCTTTGCGGTTATTAGAAGCTGGAGCTTACTCTCAGGTAGAAAATGTGGCGCATTCAGAGTTTGAAAATAGCTCAGATCCTCATGCTTTCCTGTTGATGATCACCGCAACATACAGAGATGGCAGATATTTTGATTGTCTGAGAGATATTGAGGCACATCCATATTTATTAAATGCTGACTCGCCTTTAAAACGTGACCTTCATCGCATCACTTTAGCTGCATATATACAAACGCGACAAATTCATTTAGCTATTGAAATGGTTGAAAAATGCTTGGAAATCGAGGGTGAATTACCAGACTTGTTAATTAAAAAAGCCTCACTTCTGGGCTTACAAGCTAGGTACGAAGACGCTGCAACAATCTTGTTATTCTTGAACCGTGAACGCCCAAACAATCCTGGCATCCTTAAACGCCTTGTATTGGTCTTTGAACAACTGAGAGATACAGGCAAAGCCACTGCTTTTCTGCGAGCATATTTGAAAATAGCACCAGATGAGCTATGGGCAAAGAACAAGTTAGAGCAATTTAATGCTATTGGGGTTCGTTAACGCCGCAAATCTTATGTTCAAATCTGGTGATGGGAGTGCGATCGCACATCAACCACTCCCTTAAAATACCTATTGAGCTACAGGCATAAAATTAGCTATATCAACACTACATCTCAAGTGCTACTATTTTGCTGATGATTGGGAAACTTACACTTAACCTCAATTTCAAAATTACTCTCTGCCGAGCCTTCAGTGAGAAGCGGAATACCTGTTTTACCACCAATCTTTAAACCAAACTTGAGGGTAACTTCCTCAACCTCAGCCGCACCTAAATTTTTAAAAGCACCGATCGCATATTTAGTGTAAGCTCTAATCTGATTGTGGACTTCCTGAATTTTGATCGCGGCTTCTTCCCGAAAACCATAAGATTCTCTATCGTCTTCTACTGTTGGCGGAGTAATTTCTGGGATGTCCGGTGTCTCTTTTGACTCAAACAGGATTGTATAGAGTTCCCCATCCTCTTCAAAAACCAAACGTTCTATATTCGACATCCCAACCTCGGCTTTTAAGTGTATTTACGTTATCTTATTCTCTAATAGAGCATACAGATATGATCAATGGCGCGTTACGCACTGGTTGTTGGCATTACAGATTATAAAATTCCACTGAAAAACCTGAGTAAACCGGCAACAGATGCGGAAGCAGTGGCGCAGGTGCTACAAGCGTATGGTGATTTTGAGGATATTAAGTTGCTCAAAGGCAACGTTACCAAACAGCAACTAGGTGATGCTTTAAAAATTTTGCTGCGACGACAAGCAGTCAATCATGAGGCAATAATTTACTTTACAGGACACGGGATCACTGTCTCTGATTTGGAGTTAGAGACACAACAAGCATATTTAGCAACTTCTGATTTGAAGATTGTGACTCAAGGCGACACAATTGTTGAACAAACAAGCGGTATCAGCTTGATTAATCTCAACCAATTAATTACAGAATCGCACCTTAGCAGCTTAGTTGTGTTGTTAGATTGCTGTCATAGTGGTCATTTTTTAGAACGCCATCTGATTGAAAAAACCCTTACCGCCTTTAGCTCACAGCGAGACTATTACTTTATTGCTGCTTGCAGAGACTTTCAACAAGCCTATGCCAAGAAAAATGAACAGCACAGTATTTTTACAACTGCTTTGTTGAGGGGATTATCAGCAGAGAATGCTAATGATAACGGACAGGTAACAGGCGATCGCATCTTTGATATGATTGCTTCAGAACTCAAAGGTAGTGGTCAAGAACCAATCCGTATGGGTTGGGGACGCTCGATAAATTTAGTTAAATATCCACCTAAACAAACAACGGCTGTTATTGATGAAACTTGTCCCTATCAGGGTTTGCGCCCTTTTGGGAAAGAACAAGCACGTTTCTTTTTTGGACGATATCAAGTTATTCAGCAATTAATTAAAAAACTGAGCCAGGCTAATTTTGTCCCGATTATTGGTGCGTCGGGAAGTGGTAAATCTTCGGTAGTGCGGGCTGGTTTGATTCCGGTGTTAGAAAAAAATGGTTGGCGGGTTTTAGAACCAATTCTACCCGGAGTTGAACCATTAGCAGAGTTAAAACGAGCCTTTACACAGTTGTTTGGACGCACAGAAATTAGAGAAATTGCGGCTTTAATTGACACAGCAGGTTTATCTGCTGTAATTTCTCGGCTGACTAGTTCTGAGCGTTGTTTATTGGTAGTAGATCAATTTGAAGAAATTTTTACCCTTGGTGCTAGAGAAGAAGAGAGACAGCTATGTATTGAGTTGTTAACCCAAGTTTCTCAAGGGCGGTTAGCAATTGTCACCACAATGCGCGCGGATTTTTTGGAATACTGTTTAAGCTATGAGTCGCTGACACAAATAATTCAGGAACAAGCTGTGTATATGCCACCATTACTGGGGGCAGAATTAGAAGAAGCGATCGTATGCCCAGCTATTTTACAAGGTTATCAGCTAGAAAGGGGATTACTAGGAGCGATTCAGCAAGAAGTATTAGGACAAGAGAAAGGCTGCTTACCATTATTGCAGTTTGCTCTTACCGAACTTTGGGAACACCGCGGTCAAAAAAATCACCAGTTAACACTTGCTAAGTTTAACGAACTAGGTGGCGTTATTGGGGCATTAAATCGTCACGCAGATAAGCTATATGCAAGTTTCACTGAAAAACAGCAAGGTTGGATAAAGCAGATTTTCTTAAAACTATTGCGTACAGGTACAGAAGATAAGGATACAAGACAGCGACAACTTAAAAATCAATTGTTGTTGAGTATTGCTCGTGAAAATCCAAGTACTCAAGAGGCGATAAGTGATGTTTTAGAGAAACTGATTCAAAGTCGCTTGCTAGTATGTGACACTGAAGATACGGGAGAAATTTGGATCGATTTGGCTCATGAAGCTTTGATGGAAGGTTGGAAACTTTTCGATGAATGGCGCAAGGAAAACCGTCCATTACGACGATTGATTCTCTTGGTTGAAGATGCCTATGAGGAATGGATGAAAAATCCGCAAGATGAAAATTTGATGATGGGACGATTACTGGCTCAAGTACAAAAATCTTGGGCAGAATTAGAGTCAAGTGTATCTCCTTCTGTAGCAGTTTTTTGTCAACTTAGTATCGATGCAGAGCTAAATCATAAACAAAACGCAGAGTTAACAAACCGAGTGAAAGATGAATTTTTAGCCGTTCTCTCCCATGAACTGCGGACTCCCCTCAATCCCATCCTTGGTTGGACTCAATTGCTGAGGTCTGGCAGGCTAGATTCAGAAAAAGTGGAGAGGGCGCTAGAAACAATCGAGCGCAACGCTAAATTAGAAATGCAGTTAATTGACGACTTGCTTGATCTTTCACGCACATTACGAGGAGAAATGATTCTGAATATTTCTGTCGTCGATTTAGTCACAACAATCAAAACGGCACTAGAAAAAGTACGTTTAGCAGCTGAAGCTAAGTCCATACAAATACAGACCAAATTCGGTAATGAACCCATATTAGTGATGGGTGATAGGGATCGCTTACAACAGGTAATTTGGAATTTAATTACGAATGCTGTTAAATTTACCCCCTATGAAGGGCAGGTAGAAGTGCTTTTAGACAAAGTAGAAAGATATGCTCAAATTCAGGTAATAGATACAGGTTTGGGGATTAAAGCAGAATTTTTACCCCACGTCTTTGAATACTTTCGCCAAGAAGATTCTCAGCAACAAAGGGCTTTCGGTGGTTTAGGAATTGGACTAGCAATTGTCAGGTATCTAGTCGAATTACATGGCGGTACAATCCAGGCAGAAAGCCCAGGAAAAGGGCAAGGAGCGACCTTTACAGTCCAGTTACCATTGCACAAAAATCCTGAGAACCAAGTCTTGATTAGTAAGCCTAATGTTGCAGAATTGGATAATCAAGATACATTATTAGCGGGAGTGCAGATTCTCTTAGTGGATGATGAGGCAGATGTGCGAGATTTTTTTAGCTATGTGCTAGAAAAGTACGGTGCAACTATAACAACAGTAGCATCAGCCGCAGAAGCCTTGGAATTCTTAGCTCGCTCAAAGCCCGATGTACTATTAAGCGATGTTGAGGGGCCCCTCAATATAGGTGATATGTTGATACAGGAAATTAGAAAATGGCCACCAGAAAATGGTGGACAAATTCCCGCCATCGCTTTAACCTCTTACACTGAGTACATTGACCAAAACCAAGCCAGAACCACCGATTTCCAAAAGCATATATCCAAAGCAGCAGAGCCATCCGAATTAGCCAAAGCAATTGCTCAACTCATTGGACAGAAATAACACCAAGTTTGGCTAATTACTGATGATGTGACTGGTTTGCTTGGTAATAGGTTTTTATCGTCCCGTATAGAAGAGGGATAAAAAGTGATTACAAAGTATTTTTGACATTATATTAATTTGTTACCAGATTTCGGATTTGAAAATTTGAGAAGTGCGACACACATTACTGGTGTAGTGTGCGATCGCCCCCATTAACTCCCCTGAGACTCTCCACCAGCAGGGGACTCTTTTTTTTGCAACCAATCTCGAATTGCCTCCTCCAAAGCCGCAGTCTGGGTCAATTCCAGACGCGCACAGGCGATTTCAAACGCGATTTTTAAGTCTTTAGGGAGTCTCCCCCGAACTTCTCTAGTTTCTTCTGCCATCCTAATTTGAAGCCAAAGCTTGCGGCTTTCATTTTTGCACAGCCTCTCAGCAAAAAAAACATTTGCGTCATTGCGTCATTGCGGTATTGCGCTATACTATTGGTAGTAAAAAACAATTAACAACCCTGTCAGTTTTGCTGAATCCACAAAGCTGAGGACACCATGAGCGTTATTACAATTCAATGTCGCTTGGTTGCTGAAGAAGACAGTCTCCGTCAACTGTGGGAACTGATGGCTGAAAAAAATACACCACTCATCAATGAATTATTGGCACAGGTAGGAAAACACCCAGAATTTGAAACCTGGCTAGAAAAAGGCAAAATACCTACCGAATTCCTCACAACACTTGTTATTTCCCTCAAAACTCAAGAGCGTTTTGCTGGTCAACCTGGACGCTTTTACACTTCCGCGATCGCTTTAGTAAATTATGTATATAAATCCTGGTTTGCTTTGCAAAAACGAAGAAAGCGGCAAATAGAAGGCAAAGAACGTTGGCTCACAATCCTCAAAAGCGATCAAGAACTCGAACAAGAAAGCCAATGTAGCTTAAATGTAATTCGTACTAAAGCCATTGAAATTCTTTCCCAATTTACCCCCCAGCCCGACCAGAATAAAAACCAGAGAAAGAGCAAAAAAACTAAGAAATCTGCCAACTTACAAAAATCTTCACTTTTTCAAATTCTTTTAAATACTTACAAAGAAACACAAGAGACTCTTACTCGTTGTGCGATCGCATATCTGCTGAAAAATAACTGTCAAATTAGCGAACTCGACGAAGACCCAGAAGAGTTTACTAGAAAAAAACGCAAAAAGGAAATAGAAATTCAACGATTAAAAGACCAACTCCAAAGTCGTATACCTAAAGGTAGAGATTTAACAGGGGAAGAGTGGTTAAAGACGTTAGAAATTGCTACAGCCAATATACCTCAAAATGAAAATGAGGCAAAAGCTTGGCAAGCATCACTTTTAAGAAAAACTGCTGATGTACCATTTCCTGTGGCTTACGAATCTAACGAAGATATGACATGGTTGCAAAATGACAAAGGTCGTCTCTTTGTTCGGTTCAATGGCTTGGGAAAACTAACCTTTGAGATTTACTGCGATAAGCGTCATTTGCACTACTTCAAACGCTTTCTAGAAGATCAAGAACTTAAACGCAATAGTAAAAATCAATATTCAAGCAGTTTGTTTACTCTGCGTTCAGGAAGGGTTGCTTGGTCGCTAGGAGAAGAAAAAGGTGAACCCTGGAAAGTCAATCAACTAAATCTTTACTGTGCTTTAGATACTCGGATGTGGACTACTGAAGGAACTCAACAGGTAGTTGATGAGAAAAGCAAAAAAATAACCGAAACTTTAACAAAAGCGAAACAGAAAGAAGACCTCAATGATAAACAGCAAGCCTTTATTGCTCGTCAGCAATCCACGCTAGATAGGATTAATAATCCCTTCCCTCGTCCCAGCAAGCCTAATTATCAAGGACAACCCTCAATCCTAGTTGGTGTTAGTTTTGGTCTAGAAAAGCCAGTAACACTAGCTGTAGTGGATGTTGTTAAAAATGAAGTTCTAGCTTATCGCACTGTCAAACAACTACTTGGCAAAAACTACAACCTTCTCAATCGTCAGCGACAACAACAGCAACGCCTATCTCATGAACGCCACAAGGCTCAAAAACAGAATGCGCCAAACTCCTTTGGTGAATCAGAGTTAGGACAATACGTGGATAGATTATTGGCTGATGGGATTGTGGCGATCGCCAAAACCTATCAAGCAAGCAGCATAGTTATTCCAAAACTCCGCGATATCCGTGAGCAAATCACTAGCGAAATTCAATCCAGAGCAGAGAAGAAATGCCCTGGTAATAAGGAAGTTCAAAAAAAATACGCCAAAGAATATCGTATGAGCGTTCATCGCTGGAGTTACGGTCGATTAATTGAAAGTATTAAATCCCAAGCTGCAAAAACCGGAATTTTTACTGAAATTGGTACACAGCCAATCAGAGGTAGTCCACAAGAAAAAGCGCGAGATTTAGCCGTCTTTGCTTACCAAGAACGTCAAGCCTCTGTAATTTAATTCACTAATCTGAACCTTGAAAATATAATATTTTTATAACAGCGCCGTAGTTCATGCTCTTTTGAGCCAATGTGCTGCGAAAAATCTGGGTTAGTTTGGCGGTTGGAAGACCGTCATGCTTTCTGACCCTGGTAGCTGCCCGCTTCTGATGCTGCCATCTTTAGAATTCTATAGGTGGGATAGGTGCGCTCCCAGCAATAAGGAGTAAGGCTTTTAGCTGTAGCCGTTATTCATAACGGTGTGGATTACCACAGTGGTGGCTACTGAATCACCCCCTTCGTCGGGGGAACCCTCCCAAATATTTTTTTTGGCGTGTCAAAGTGGGGGCAAAATCCCCGGAGTCCCGCCAAAACTTTAAAACCCTTATCCAGTCTTGAATTAAAAAACTAGCATGTCAATACATTTAGTATTTTAATTTTCAGTTCGAGACTCTTTTAAGCCGACCTGCCAAAGTATGTGTATGGAAAGCTCTGATAGCAAGGGTTCTAGACGGGTCGAGTTTCAACAACCATCCCGGCTAGGGGTGGGTTGAAAGTGATTTGAGTCGATTACAGCCGCAAATAATTCTCCGCGCGTTTCAACAACCATCCCGGCTAGGGGTGGGTTGAAAGGAAAGACATGGACGTTTTTTCTTTCTAGTTTCTCAAGTTTCAACAACCATCCCGGCTAGGGGTGGGTTGAAAGTAAGCCTTTGTTCGTGTGAGGGCAAAGCAGGCAAGTTAAAGTTTCAACAACCATCCCGGCTAGGGGTGGGTTGAAAGTTTGCCCCTGGCTGGAATCCTAATCGCACCCAAGAAGTTTCAACAACCATCCCGGCTAGGGTGGGTTGAAAGAAATTTTTTAGAATTACAATTTTAGCGGGAGGGTTGAAAGGCGCACTTCGTTCGGGATTATCCTGAATATTTACAGTTATGTTAGGCTTTGGGGGAACTAAACCTTGAAGTCGGTTTAGAGAATATATTCATCGACATTAATTTGTTAACGGATGTATGAACAGGTTTAACGACATCAATTTGTTAATAGCGTCATTAGCCTGTTAATAACGACATTAATCTGTTAACAACGACAAATAATTAGTTATTCGACACTTTAAATCGGGATGACTGGATTCGAACCAGCGGCCCCTTCGTCCCGAACGAAGTGCGCTACCAAGCTGCGCTACATCCCGCCAAAAAAAGGCAATATCTTGATTATGATATCATAAATGTCCGAAAAAAGAGAGTAGGTAGAGCAACCAGAAAATTAGCTGATCTAAAACTGCATAGATGTCATCACAACAAAATAACCAATGACAACTATATATAGATTGCTTGCTAGGATTAGATTTGTATAACTTTCAGTGGTAAAAGCGGATTGTGACAGTAAAGCCAGACTGGGTTACAAGAAAAAGTGTATAATGCTTGTTGAGCCAATACTTACAAGATTAAATATCCAATTTTGAGCATTCTTTGAGCATTATGGTAAACAGCGTCAAAACCTCATCAAGCAAGGCTAAAAAAGGTCAAGTATCTGTCAGAGAAGACAGTAAGAGCATTAAAGCGTGCTTCCCGCGCAATTATTTCGCGGATGGTAAACAAGTAAAGCTAAGTACTGGCATCCCGTTGGTTAGTGGATGGGAAGTTAAAGCAGGTCAGTTGCAAAGACGATTACAGTTGGAACTTGAAGAAGGGAAGCTTGATGATGGTTCTGGCAACTTTAACATCGGTCGTTACCAAGAGATTTTGCAAGAGTATGGATTAAAAGCTAGTCTTAAAAATCCGAGGCTTGTTCTTGTTTCAGATAATCAGTTACCACCTAAACCAGAGTTATCTTCACTTGAAATTTGGGATATATATTGTGAGTACCAAAAGCGTGAATGGGCGATAACAACAGTAGATAAGCACACAGGTATTTATCGACGTTATCTTGATACTGCTATTAATCATGTTGGTGATAATGCTTTACAGATTAGAGAGTGGTTACTTGATAATCGTGACCATCAAAATGTCAAAAAAATATTAAGTCATTTAAGTAAAGCGTATGCTCTAGTAATCCGACAAAATTTATATTCTGGTAAAAATTATTTTGATGGATTAACAGAAGGTATAGGAAGCGGAAAGCGTGTTAAAGAAATAAAACAGGATGAATATAGAGAGGATGACGAAGTAGAAAGCAAAGATTTTGCTTTTACGTGGGATGAAGCAGAATCAATTATGGAGTTTTTGAGAACATCAGAAAAACCAAGATTTAATCATTGGTATCATTTTGTAAGCTTTAAGTTTTTAACGGGTTGTAGGCAAGGTGAAGCAATAGCTCTATGGTGGGGGGATGTTAAGTGGGATAGGGAAATAATTGTTATTGACCGTTCTTACAGTAGTACGCTAAGGAAATTCAAACCAACGAAAAATGAGACTACGCGTATTTTTCCGATGCCAAAAGACGGCAGATTGTGGAATTTATTAAAAGAGTTACCACAAGGAGAACCTAACGAAGTTGTTTTTAAAAATCGTGTAGGTAATACAATTAATCATTGTGCATTCGGTGATATTTGGAGGGGCAAACGAAGCTTTAGACCCAGTGGCACTTATTATTATTCTGGTATAGTCGAGGAGTTAATTGAGGAGGGTAAGGTATCAAAATATTTACCACCGTATAACACTAGGCATACATTTATTACTCATCAAATTTATGACTTAAATCGAGAAAAAGACATCGTTAATGCTTGGTGTGAGCATGGGGAGAAAATATCAGCTAAACATTATCGGAATACGTCACAAATTGCTTTACAAATTAATCCAGAGTTACCAGCTCATTCAGTAACACAACAATCATCAGATATTGAAGCATTAAAGGAGGAATTAAAGCAGCAACAAGAGAAAATGAAACAACAAGAGGAATTGATTAGAAGACTGCTAGAAAATAAAAACAATTAATCAATAATTTCAAGCACTTTAAGGGAATAAAATTATTCCCTTATTTTTTTATTTATAAAACCTTATTCTCATCAGTTTCAATCCCTTTGTGCATACTTGCAATTAATCGCAACTATCCCACCTAGCACACGCTACACCACAAGCCAGAGTGAAACTGTCAATTGATTTATAAATTCAACTTATCGCGTCAGTGGCTCGAAACCCTTGCTAATTGAGGCTTGATAAATTCCATTGTGCATAGAAGGGTATAGACCATCTGGAAATCCATAGTGCGTTATCGCGTGATGCCTCCACAGAGTGAAAAACCTCTATTTTGCGGTACTTCTACCTATAAAAAAATCTTATATATTTGACCCCTATTGATAATGATATTTTTGTACTAGTGCATCTACGCTTCAAGGCATAAAAACACCCACAACGTTGCAACCGTGTGGGTTTCAGACTTCACCAATCAGAATTTTGTATGAAAAATATATCCGATTCTGGTGACTTTTTACCAGATGACATAAGCGATAGTAACAGCGATATTCACTTTAGTACAAGTCATAACGAGTGTGACTTATCTGGCAGTGAATCAAATAAAAAACTTTTTGGGCATATATATAGAACTGACAGCGTGTTGGATGGACACGCTACACCCGAAACCCTTGCCCAGCAACACTCTCAGCTTGCATACCCACACATAGACCACATCTCATTTACCAGTAACTTACCTACACAACAGGATTACCAAGCACTTGAAACCCTTGTCAGTACTACATTTGGCGGTATTCCTGGTAGTCCCTATCCGGTCAAGACTCAAGCAAAAGCGCATAAAAATACTGGCAACAATAACCGCACCAAAAAAGAACGGGGTTATCAGCTTTACTCTCACGCCATAGATTTCAGCAACGGTATACACCTTGAGTATTCATACCCAACAAAAGCTGATAACTCACCATTTGCCCTTAAAATGCGTTTTACCGTGCCTGGAAGTGTTTTAGGACAATTAAGTATATTACAACAGATACAAGCCTTAAAGACGCTCCTAGCTACCCCTAATGTGAAATTAACAAGGGTAGACCTATCTATAGACTTTTTTAACTTCCCTGAGCTACTTGCTAAGTTTGAGTGCGCTAGGGCAACTAGTAGTTTTTTTGGTGCTACTAAAACGCGGGTTGTAGGCTCAACAATTTACTTCGGCAGTAAAGACAGCGATAAGCAATTACGTATCTACGACAAGGCACTGCAATTAAAAATAAATTCCCAATGGTTGCGTTATGAATTACAGCTACGTAACGACTATTCAATAAAAGCTATTGACGCACTAATGAAACTTATTAACGACGGTGAAAATATTTCGGTTGCTATAGCGTTAATAGCGACAGATGAAAAATATTTTGATTTCAAAGACAAGACAAATAAAAAGCGTGACCGTTGTAAACGCTCTGATTGGTGGGAACAGTTATTACCTCAAAAAAATACCACCGTCGGAAAAATATAATCCTTATCAAACAACAGAGGTACATAAATATGGAAATATTGAATTTTTACACAGCGTTGACATATATGGAATTTAAACTGACCGTCATACATAAAGCTTTAGGTGAATGCAAAATAGTTAGTACTCATGATTCCCGTAGAGATGCCATGTACATTCAGTTCCCTTGCGGTCGTACAGTGCTGTGTGACTTAAGTTTCCTGTTTCGTTGCAAGTTATGAGGTGTATATATCCCTTTTTATTACGTCGATAAAATCGTCGATAAAATCGTCGATAATATAGTCGATAAAACAGACGTATTAAAACTAGGGATATACCCTCTATTGCCTAACCTTGTTACTGCTTATCAATTACCAGTGATTTACTCTGTTCTAACCAATCTCTGATACTTGCTCTTATCAGCCTATCCTTATCCCTGTGGTGGTTTTCAAGGCTTATTCTCACTGCTTTAAATCCACACACATTAGTGATTATCCTAGCTGTACCTTTTTGTCTTTTCGTATTATGAATTTCATGTGAATTTTCAAATAATATTCAGTGAAACTCAAAGAACAGCTATTGATTCACATTCGTTATTTTTTATAGGGTAAAAAACAGCATTTACCATGTATGTCTACCCTATACTATGCCTGAATCCACACCTCTTTTTACAATCAAATCAATGGTTAGAAACCCTGAGATTTACGAACAGTGGAGTGAAGCGTTAAAGCATACCGATTGCCCTGATGACATTATTGCTCTGGCTTCCGCTATTGCCTCTAACACTAAAACCGATAATCCTAATTTTGGGCGTAATTGGGGGGATAAGAAAATCATTACAATAGCACTCAACTATTTATTTAAAGCAGTTCAGCAATCCTAATCACTGACGCTGATATTTTTTTCACCACTGTACTAGCTGACGGTGGTTTTTTTATTTTTATCGCTGTACCTCCTTACCCTTGACATAGTTCTTATTTTGTCACATAAATAAGAATATGCCTATTATACAAGGGTTTCAGGTTATATGCCAAGAGGAATACCAGCAGCAGGCAAGCGTAAGCCGGGCGGCGGTCGTAAGCTTAAATACGGTGAGAATACCACTCAAGTCAGAGTTCCACTTAGTATTGCAAGCAAGATTGATGAGCTATTGTGCTTCCTTACTGAATTAGACGATGAGATTGCCCAATGGGAAGCCGAAATACAATCAAAGGATTTAAAAACTAACCCACGTTACAGTAAAGCGGCTGTCTTAGCTGCTTCTATAAGAGAAAAAATCAATGCTTTAAAGGCTGATACCACAGAGTAAGGTTGTCTATATTCTGGTTGATATTCCCGTCTGTTTTATCGTCGATATTACCGTCGATAAAATAGACGATAAAATAGACGCTGCTATCCCACGGTGTATGACATGAGATTAAAATAGTTAAACCCTCAAAATTTAACTCGCCCTAGCTTCTAGCAAGCTAGTTGTTTGCTGTTTAATTTTTTTGAGCATTCGTTGAGCATTTTCTCTAGCTACAAAATAATGCTCGAAATGAAACCCAAAATGCCAAATATTGCTGTTTTGAGCATTAGATGAGCATTTAAGAGACACATTAGGCTGAAAGTGTTGATTTAGCGTACTTATGAAAAAGCCAGACTGGTTGCGAGTTAAAGCGCCTCAATGGGAGCGCGTTGGTAACGTTAAAGAAATTTTGCGGGATTTAGCACTCAATACGGTTTGCGAGGAAGCATCCTGTCCCAATATTGGTGAGTGCTTCAATGCGGGTACTGCCACTTTTTTGATTATGGGGCCAGCTTGTACCCGTGCTTGTCCTTACTGTGACATTGATTTTGAGAAAAAACCAAAACCTTTAGATCCTACAGAACCAGCCAGATTAGCCGAAGCAGTCCGCCGTATGAGGCTAAATCATGTGGTGATTACTTCTGTTAACCGAGATGATTTACCTGATGGTGGTGCTTCGCAGTTTGTCGAGTGCATTACGGCGGTGCGGAATGTGTCACCTCACACCACAATTGAGGTATTAATTCCTGATTTATGTGGTAACTGGGATGCTTTGGCAATAATTCTACAAGCTAACCCAGAAGTAGTTAACCATAATACAGAAACGGTTCCTCGCCTGTATCGTCGGGTGCGTCCCCAAGGAAAATACGATCGCACATTGGAATTATTGCAGCGATCGCGGCAAATAGCACCTTGGCTCTATACTAAATCGGGCATCATGGTAGGACTTGGCGAAACCGATAGCGAAATTCGCCAAGTGATGCAAGACTTACGCGCAGTCGATTGTGATATTTTGACAATTGGGCAATATCTCCAACCCAGTCAAAAACATTTGCAAGTCGATACTTTCATTACCCCAGAACAATTTGCTGCATGGCAAGCCTTTGGTGAAGAACTCGGATTTTTGCAAGTCGTTTCTTCTCCCTTAACCAGAAGCTCATATCATGCAGAACAAGTCCGGGAATTAATGGAACGTTATCCTCGACGAGTGCTGAGTGCTGATAAATCAGTTATCAGTCATCAGTAAACAGGGAGTAGACTTGATAACTGATAACTGATAACTGATAAAAGTGGTGCAAGAAACTACCATTGCAATTTTAGGTGCAGGTGCTTGGGGTACAGCTTTAGCAAATCTAGCAGAGGCCAATGGTCACAAAGTTAGGCTATGGTCACGTCATGGCACAGAAACACTAGAAGCTGTTCTCCAAAATGCTCAAATAGTGCTATCTGCTATTTCCATGAAAGGGGTAAGAGATGTTGCTTTGCAAGTAAAATCTTGTCCCCTTTCACCAGAAACAATTTTTGTCACAGCAACCAAAGGCTTAGAACCACAAACAACTGCTACGCCGTCACAAATTTGGCAAGCTGCATTTCCTGATCATCCAGTAGTGGTATTATCTGGCCCGAACTTATCAGCAGAAATTCAACAATCATTACCAGCTGCAACCGTAGTGGCCAGCAACATCACCACTGCGGCGGAAAAAGTGCAGTTAATATTTTCTGCACCACGTTTCCGGGTTTATACAAATCCCGACCCCCTGGGTGTGGAATTAGGGGGAACACTCAAGAATGTGATGGCGATCGCAGCTGGTGTCTGCGATGGCTTAAAATTGGGAACCAACGCCAAAGCTGCTTTAGTCACCCGTGGACTTACAGAAATGGTTCGCATCGGCAATTTTTTAGGTGCGAAAACGGAAACTTTTTATGGTTTGTCTGGTCTGGGAGATTTGTTAGCTACCTGCAATAGTCCTTTGAGTCGTAACTACCAAGTCGGCTATCAAATGGCTGGTGGTCAAACCCTGACAAATGTCCTCGCTAATTTGCCAGGAACGGCCGAAGGAGTTAACACTTGCCAAGTTCTGATGCAATTAGCAAAGCAGCAAAATATTTATATGCCAATTACAGAGCAAGTTTATCGCTTACTCCAAGGTGAAGTTACTCCTCAACAAGCACTCGATGAACTAATGCTACGAGATATCAAGCCGGAATATCACTGAGTGAGTCAAAAGTAAAAAGTTAGAGATAAAGGAGATTACATGGAACTTTCTGTTATGCTTTTTCTCCCTGTACTACTGAGTATTTGAGAGATTATGCAAAAAATTGATTGTGATACCATAAATTCAACCTGAAGCATGAGTTTTTCTTATGGCTACCTTACGAGACATTGAAGCAGCCATCAAACAATTACCTGAAAGTGATATCCGCCAACTCTCTGTGTGGCTACAAGAGTATTTGGATGAGATGTGGGATCAGCAAATTGAAACAGATGCAGTGTCAGGAAAGTTGAATAAGCTGATTGCTAAAGCAGAGGCAGATATTATAGATAACAAAGTAAGGGATCTTGATGAAGTCCTTCACAACCCCTGACTTTTGGCAAGCCTATGCAAAATTAGCTCCAGAAGTGAAGGAACAAGCAAGAAAAGCATATCAACTTTGGCAAGAAAATCCTGTGCATCCTTCTTTACACTTCAAAAAAGTAGACAAGAATCTATGGTCTGCGCGTATTAGTGGTGGTTATCGCGCATTAGCTTTGAAAAAGGACGACGATTATTATTGGTTCTGGATTGGTAATCATGACGAGTATGAAGCTCTGCTGAATTAGACGATAATTTCAGCTATCAATTACAGATGATATAGGACTCATATTTGATTTATGAAAAAAACCAGTACACCCAGGTCAGGCTTTTTTCCTACTCCCTACTCCCCATTCCCTACTCCCTGCCTATCGCGCTTGCGCTGCGCTTCTCTGCGAGACGCTTTGCGAACGCGCACCACACAACTAGATTCAGAAATCAAATCGGATTCCTTCCTATACTCAACCGAGTTTGGTAGCGAGTTGAGGCGGCTACATTAGATATAAGAATAATGTCCAGGGTGCGATCGCCCAAAATTGGTGTAGCAACCTGACTGGGATGAAAAGCTATTCATCATTACTTTTTCCTCGGTTGCCTACTTTGCCTGTCTAAACTCTGCCTTTGTTTTACTTCACATATTCCCGAAAAATCCCTAGACAGAAAATACTAAATCGTCAGGAAATTACTTTAATAACCATGTAGATATGACTAACCCAATGTTAAACATAAATTTACTGACAGATGTTTATACCAGTTAAAAAAGTAACACTTAATACATATTACGTCGAAATGCTGATTAGGTAGCTCAGAATTTAAAGCTTATCTGTAGATTTGAATAGCTATTGGTTCAATCAAATGTTCAACGGCCGAAGGATTTCGGCATTAATGTTGGAAACACTAGTGCAGTTTTTGAAAAAAAATTGTATTGGAATCCTCTACCGTGTTATTTCATCGTGAATCACGGGAACAATAGCAACAGTTGATTTTGATTAGCTGACCCTTCGGGGAACGCAGTCGCTTACGGAGGTTATATCCTCCCGCCGCGCTGACTCACCGTAATCTATTGTTACCTGGAGCCATTGAGACGATATGCCAGCAACATCTTTTTACCCGGATGCCGCCTACAATTCCCAAAAGTCCCGCCAGGTTTTAGACCCAGATATCACGGTTGACGACGGTGATTTATCGGTCGAAGAGCTTCACGATTTGGAGATAGTTTCTGTTGACCCTGCTAGTTTTGGCGCAAATACTAATCGCCGCAGTACAGACCTGGTACGTCTATATCTTCAGGAAATTGGACGAGTCCGGTTGTTGGGGCGTGATGAAGAAGTTTCAGAAGCTCAAAAAGTTCAACGTTACCTACGGATGCGGACAGTACTTGCCAATGCTGCCAAGCAAGGTGATGCTGTAGTTGAGCCTTATTTGCGATTAATTGAAGTTCAAGAGCGTTTAGCATCGGAGCTTGGCCACCGTCCATCATTAGAAAGATGGGCTAATACTGCTGGTGTGCAAGTGTCGGATCTCAAGCCGATTTTGTCAGAAGGTAAACGCCGTTGGGCAGAAATTGCCAAAATCACAGTCGAAGAATTGGAGCAAATTCAATCTCAAGGACTGCAATCTAAAGAACACATGATCAAGGCGAATCTACGTCTTGTGGTTTCTGTTGCCAAGAAATACCAAAATCGTGGCTTGGAATTATTAGATTTAGTCCAAGAAGGAACTCTTGGTTTAGAAAGAGCCGTAGAAAAATTTGACCCCACCAAAGGTTATCGCTTTAGTACTTATGCTTACTGGTGGATTCGTCAAGGGATTACAAGAGCGATCGCAACTTCTAGTCGCACAATTCGCCTCCCAGTTCATATTACAGAAAAATTAAACAAAATTAAAAAAGCGCAACGCAAAATTGCTCAAGAAAAAGGTCGGACTCCGACTTTAGAAGACTTGGCAATTGAATTAGAAATGACACCATCTCAAGTGAGAGAAGTGTTGTTGAGAGTGCCACGTTCTGTTTCTCTAGAAACCAAAGTTGGTAAAGATAAAGATACAGAGTTAGGAGAATTGCTAGAAACCGATAGCGTGACTCCTGAAGAAATGTTAATGCGAGAATCTTTACAAAGAGACTTGCAAAATCTGTTAGCTGATTTAACTAGCCGCGAACGAGATGTCATTCTGATGCGGTTTGGTTTAGCTGATGGTCATCCTTATTCTTTAGCCGAAATTGGCCGCGCCCTGGATTTATCACGGGAACGAGTACGCCAAATTGAATCGAAAGCTTTGCAAAAGCTCCGTCAACCCAAGCGTCGTAATCTCATCCGCGACTATCTAGAGTCTCTGAGCTAATTGATGTATGAAGTGTAAAGTGTGTAGACGCGCTTTGCGTGGCTTCCTGTTCGCGTAGCATCTCCCTTGGGAAGAAGGGTAGCGTGACGTATGAAGATGAAGTTTTATCCTTCATTCTTTACACTTCTATAGATTGTTGACTTTGGATTCTTCCGTTTTAGCACAGTTAATTTGGATTTTAGTGCTAAAAATTCTCTAGCTTATGAAAAACTTTTGCAGCTAGTCTTGGCTATACTGCCAGACACTGCTGCTGAATTGTCCGAGAGTATGGGATCGCTACTCAAGTAGGGATTTAAGAACTTTACGGATTATTTATGGGAACTTAACAAAGATTGTCAATAAGCATTGTTTGTTGCAAATTGCTCCGAACATTTGTTATATTCTCAACTAATAGGCTTTGTTGAGAAAAATTAGTATGACTGTCTACACAACTACTTCACTCAAAGCAGAGTTAAATGAAAGAGGCTGGCGTTTAACTCCCCAACGAGAAACAATTTTACACATTTTTCAAGAGCTACCACAAGGTGAACACCTCAGTGCCGAGGATCTTTACCATCGATTAGAAACCGATGGCGAAGGTATCAGCCTTTCAACTATCTACCGGACGCTGAAGTTGATGGCACGGATGGGCATTTTGCGGGAATTGGAATTAGGCGAAGGTCATAAACATTACGAAATTAACCAACCTTACCCGCACCATCACCACCATTTAATTTGTGTCCGGTGCAACAGTACAATTGAGTTTAAAAACGATTCGATTTTAAAAATTGGTGCGAAAACTGCTCAAAAAGAAGGGTTTCATTTACTCGACTGTCAAATGACCATTCATGCAGTATGCCCCAAGTGCCAAAGGGCATTAATGCCGCTATAGCATTGGGGCAGGATAACCAAAGAATTTTGGATTTTAAATTTTGGATTTTGGATTGATCAATCAGCCAATCTAAGACTCAATTGGTGATAGACCAAAAAATCTAAAATTGGCAGAGTTATCGGAGGGAAGCAACCTATTGGGGATTCACATCGACAAGCCATAGCGGATGTTAAAAGCGTCCGCTTCTAATATCACTAAGACTGACACCGTAAAATTCTTGGGCTTGCTTAATGGCTTTTCTTGTGTCTTCTGCCATAACACCATTGAGCTTTCCTTTATAAAAGCCCTTGTCTCGCAGCCGTCGTTGAATTTCTAAAACACTAAAGTCGCTTTTGGGCGCATTGCTCACCTTACTATATAACCTAGCTCTGGTGGTAGGGCCAGCAATTCCACTGGCGGCTAAGTAATTGTCAGATTGGAAGCGGCGTACAGCATCGGAAGTGTAAGAACCAAAGTAGCCGTTTGGTTCTCCTTGTAAATATCCGGCTTTAATTAATTGTTCTTGCAGCATTCTCACGGCTTCACCGCGATCGCCCATGCGAAGATTATCTTTATCAGCTGCACGTCTTGGCGGAGCATCTTCACCATAACCTACACCACTCCCTGGCAGTTTGCTGATAGTTGCCGGGCCAACAATCCCATCAACGTTTAGTTTATAGGCTTCTTGGAACCGCTTCACCGATTCTTCGGTAATGGGGCCAAATATCCCTGTCGCATTTCCGTAGTAGTAACCTGCTACCCGCAATTTTTCTTGCAGAACTCTCACTTGTTCCCCTTCATCACCTCTCATCAGGTATTGAGAATTACTGCGTTTGGTAGCTTGGGTTGTGGTTTTGTTGACTGATGTACTAGATGTACTAGCAGCCGCAACTCTTGTGGTTTGAGTTGTCCGCACAACTGTTGGTTTTTTTGTACTAGATGTACTAGCAGCCGCAACTCTTGTGGTTTGAGTTGTCCGCACAACTGTTGGTTTTTTTGCTTGGTTGGTTGCAGACGACTTACGCCAGTTGTCTAGTTTTTGGATTGCACTTGCACCCATCACGCCATCAACAGGTAAACCCGCAGCTTTTTGGAAGCGTCGGACAGCTTCTTCTGTGGGGAAATCGTAAACTTGCGTGATAGGTGCTTGATAAAAGCCTGCTTGTTGGAGTTTTTGTTGCAGACTTCTCACAGAAGGGCCTTGATCTCCTCGCTCTAGAGCCAAGACACTATTAACACTACTGAGAATAGACAAGGTAAGCGCCAGAGGTAACATATACTTCCAAGCCTTACCAGAGAGTTTACTCCAGTCTGGGGCTGAGGCTTTGTTTAATAAATCACTCAGCAACACCAAGTCACTGGATTCACAGTCTTCATAGGCGAAAGCTAGGTGCAAATATGCAAGGTTGTCCATAGTAGATTCCTACACCGTTGATTTGTCTGGAATATATTTTTCTTCGATGGCTGCTTCTGCTTGATGTACTAAATTTCTTAAATTTTCCAGTGTCAGTATATCGACATTCTCCCATAAACCACGCTGGTGTGCTTCAAGTAATCTTTCAGCAATATCACGCAACGCATGAGGATTATTGTACTGAATAAATTCGGAAACGGTAGTATCAAATAAATAAGACTCCGCTATCCCTTGATACATATAGTCTTCTACGCATTTGGTCGTGGCATCGTAGGCGAATAAAAAATCAACAGTTGCTGACATTTCAAAGGCACCTTTATAACCGTGGCGCATAACTCCGGCAATCCACTTAGGATTAATCACACGGGAACGATATACTCGCGCAATTTCTGTTTGCAGTTTGCGGATGCGGGGATTAGCGGGAATAGAATGATCACCGAAGTAAATTTGCGGATTTTTACCTTGCAAAGAACGGGCAGCAGCCGTTAAACCACCTTGAAATTGATAATAATCATCAGAATCGAGCAAATCATGTTCGCGGTTATCTTGGTTTTGCAGAACAATTTGCATTTGCTGTAAACGTTGCCCAAATGCTTCTGGCGCAGCAATTCCGGTGAGTTTGCCCTTTTCTTGGCTGGCAGTAATGCTGCTGTAGGCGTAACAACTCCAGTTGATGTAGGCGCGGGCTAAATCTTGGTCATCAGTCCAATTTTGCGATTCCATTAAACCTTGGAGTCCCGCACCGTAAGCACCGGGTTGAGAACCAAAAATGCGATAACGCGATCGCAACTTGGCCTCTGATTCTGGTAATCCTTGCGTTACCCAATACTCTGTATCTTGCTGCACTTGCACTGCTAAGGGATTTTCCTCTGGCGATTCATCCAATGCGGCGACTGCGATCACTGCTTGTTCAAATAAGTCAATCAGATTGGGGAAGGCATCACGGAAAAATCCAGAAATTCTTAAGGTAACATCTACACGCGGACGACCCAAAATCGACAGGGGTAAAATTTCAAAATCGATGACTCGCCGCGCCGCACCATCCCACACAGGACGCACACCCAACAAGGCTAAAGCTTCAGCAATGTCATCACCACCAGTCCGCATGGTTGCTGTCCCCCACAAGGATAAGCCTAGTGTTTTGGGATACTCCCCATGTTCTTGTGTGTAAGTTTCAATTAAGTTCTCTGCTGCTTTTCTACCAACATCCCAGGCTGTTTCGGTGGGTAAGGCGCGGATATCTACTGAGTAAAAGTTTTTGCCTGTGGGTAAAACTTCTGGTCTGCCGCGTGTGGGTGCGCCGGAAGCGCCACTGGGGACGTATCCGCCGTCAAGTCCATGCAGTAAATTGGTGATTTCTGCGGGGGTTTGTTGGAGGGCGGGGAGGAGTTTGGTGTTGATCCAGTCTAGGGTTGTGTTGAGTGCTGAGTGCTGTACACTGAGCGAAGTCGAAGTGTGAGTGCTGAGTGCTGAGTGGGGGAGTTGTTCTACTAGTTCGGCGGCTTGTTGTTCTAGGAGTTCGACTACATCGCCGATGGTGCGACAGGATTTTATTTTCGCGCAAAGGCGCAAAGGCGCGGAGAGTGATTCTGAGGGGGTGAAGGGGGCGCTAAATTCGTCGGTGAGGGGGTCGATGTCTAATCCCCAGGCTTGGGACAGGGCGCGGGTGATGCCGATGGAATGGCGGTTGGGGATGCGAGCGATCGCAACTATTAAGTCGCGTAGTTGTCTATCTTGGGGACATTGCCCGAATATATGCAAACCGTCGCGGATTTGAGCTTCTTTGAGTTCGCATAGATAACCATCTAATGAGTTTAATATTGATAATTCAAAGTTGAAGATGGCTTCTTTGTTTTCTAGTCCTAAGTCGAGGTGGAGGTTTTCGTTGATGACGAGTTCGCGGATGCGATCGCGGATGGCTGGTAATCGAGAAGGATCTAAACTTTCGGCTTCGTAAAATTCATCAATTAAGTTTTCTAATTGTTGCAAAGCCCCATACAATTCTGCACGAGTCATTGGTGGTGTGAGATGGTCGATAATCACCGCTTGGGCGCGGCGTTTGGCTTGGGAACCTTCACCCGGATCATTAACAATAAAGGGGTAGAGGTGAGGCATTGCACCAAAAGCAACTTCGGGATAACAATCGCTGGATAAAGCTAAACTTTTCCCTGGTAGCCATTCCAGGTTGCCATGTTTGCCAAGATGTACCACAGCATCCGCACCAAAGTATTCTCTTACCCAGTAATAAAAGGCTAAATAAGTGTGGGTTGGTTCTAAATCTGGGGCGTGATAATTCAAACTAGGGTCGATATCATAACCCCGCGCTGGCTGAATCCCAATGAAAATGTTGCCGAGTTGGATTCCGGGAATGGGAAAAGGAGAATGGGGGTAAGAAATTTCTTCTTGATTCTCTACTCCCGACTCCCCACTCCCGACTCCCCACCGTTCCTTAATACCTTGTTTAACTGATTCTGGTAATGAGGCGAAATATTCCTGATATGCTTCATTTGAAAGACTTTGCTGAATGGGGCGTAATTCTCTGGCTTCGGGGTCATTGGTTACGCCATCTGTAAGAAGTTTGATTAATTCGTTACCATCTTTTGGCAAGTCATCTACTGCATAACCAGCCATTTGTAAGGCTTTGAGAACTTCTACGCAACTGGCGGGAGTATCTAAGCCAACACCATTAGCAAGGCGACCATCGCGGTTTGGGTAGTTAGCCAAAATTAGGGCAATGCGCCGTTCTTGTGGTGGTTTAGTTCTGAGACGTACCCAATTAGCCGCAAGTTGAGCGACAAAATCGATGCGATCGCTCACTGGTTCATAAACAACGACATCTGTTTCTAGGTCAGAATTGCGTGTTTGCAAAGCTTTAAAAGATACTGCGCGGCTGATAATTCTGCCGTCCACCTCTGGTAGTGCCACATTCATAGCAATATCACGGGGAGACAAACCTTGAGACAGTGACTCCCACTGTTCCAGCGAACCTCCACTGAGAATTACTTGTAAAACTGGCACATCTAGTTTTTGCCAAATTTCTGTTTCGGGTGCTTCTGTGTCTAAACGCGCCAAAGAAAAACTAGTAGTATTCAACAGGATGGCTATTTGTTCAGCATCTTTTGGCTGGAAAATTTCACTCAATTCATCTTGTACACTGGGGTCACGTAATGAAGAAACAAACACTGGCACTGGTTGTAAGTTTCTGTGCGCTAAAGCTGTACACAAAGCATCAATCACATGAGTATTTCCCGCCAGATAATGAGCGCGGTAGAACAAAATACCCACTTTGGGGATTGGGGAGTCGGGAGTTGGGAGTCGGGAATCGGGAAGAGGAAGTTCGGGATTTTTCTTTCTGTATTCCTCCTGTGTGAGTAAGGCTGTTTCACCACTCCCCACTCCCCACTCCCTACTCCCAATTGTCCATTCATACAACCCCACACGAGGAACAATTTGCGGTGGTAGGGGTTGAAAGGATGTTTCTAAACAAGTGTCAGCAATAAATTGCAAAGCATTAACAAAATTATTAACACCGCCTTCATTGAAGTATTGCCATGCTTGGTTAACAATCTCTACAGGTACAGTAGATTGAGCAACTAATTCTGGGTCGAGGGCATCATCTCCAGGCATTACAATTAAGGTTGTACCGTTACGTTGTACAATTTCCTGCACGACTTCTAAACCGTAACCCCAATATGCACGTCCGCCTAAAAGACGTAAAATAATTACCTCGGCAAGTTCTAAAACTTGCTCGCTGTATGTGTCAATAGTGATTTGTTGTTGTAACTGCAATAAGTTAGCGACTCTTAATGCAGGAAAATTCGTCGGTAATTTGGTAACTGCTGCTGCCAAAGTTTGAATGTCAGTATCCGCAGCCGTAATAAATATAAACGGTGCTGGAGTTTGTTCTAAAAACATTAAACTTTCTGACTGATTCCATCCGACTGATTTAGCATTTATTCGGTGCATGATCCCGCCTTACCGTCTTAAACTGTTGGTTAGAACACGATTTAAAGAACATTTCAGCCTAGCACAGCCAGTTGCTAAACAAGAGGTAACACCTCCCATAAACTGGTTCTTCAACCCCTCTCACTAGACCTTGAAAATGCTTAGTTCACCTGATTTGAGCTTTTCTCAAAATTTGCCTTTAGTTGTATTTAATCAGCTTGGGGAATTGTTACAGCAAATGGCTCAATCTGTGGAAAGTTCTGTGCTAGTGCTGACAGAATCTGTGCTGGCTAGAGTTCTCATAACTGAAGAATGGCAAAGTCAAAGATTCACTTTGGTGGTTTCAGAACAGTTTAGTGCGCTGTTACGAGGCGCTTTGACGCAGGAGGAGCAAGAAGCAGAAGAAAATCCCCACTCCCCATTCCCAACTCCCAACTCCCAACTCAGCACTAGCTTGACGTTTAATTCAGAAGCGATCGCCGACTTTGTTAACAATTTGAAGGGTTTGTTTGCTAGTGATTGCGAGACTTATCAAAATCTTGACTACTACAGTCAAATTCTCCGCCCTAATGATGCTACCCTTCAAAGTCGATTCACGCTGTTGTTATTAGAGTATCTGCTACCTCAAAAACATCAGGCGGTAACAGAATCTTTTAATACCAGTCAGTCAGAGAATGCTTGTCAAGCGATTGAAATTGCTTTACAAAAACAAATCTCCCAAGAGCGATTGTTAAATCAAGTCACAACTCAGATTCGCAAAAGTTTAGATTTGCCAGTGATTATGGCAACTGCGATCGCCCAAGTGCGTGAGTTTTTGAAGTTAGACAGGTTAGTAATATATAAATTTGAAAGGTCAGGGGTCAATACCCAAAACTCTACAGCAAATGGGCAGAGTCCTACTCCATCCCTGATCTCAGACTGGCAAAAGTATGGTGGTTGCATTGTTTATGAAGTCAGGGCGACGGATGAGATTTCTTCGGTGTTACATTCCCAAGAAACAACTTGCTTTACTCGCCATTCGCTTTGCTGGGAGAAGTATCGCCAAGGTTTTACCTTAGTGGTGGAAGATGTGGAAAAAACTTATGCGCTGGAAGAGTGTTTGTTGAACTTTCTCCGCGCTAATCGAGTTAGGGCAAAGTTAGCAGCCCCAATTATGTTTGAGGAAAAACTCTGGGGTTTGTTAATTGCTCATCAGTGCGATATTCCGCGCCAGTGGACTGACAATGAGCGAAATTTACTTTCTTCCATTGCTGAACAATTAGCGATCGCTATTCATCAATCAGAGTTAATGCGATCGCTCACTCAAGAAAAACAAACGCTCGAACAACGGGTGTTAGAGCGTACAATGGCTTTACGTGATGCTTTATTGGCTGCTGAAGCTGCCAGCCGTTTACGTAACGAATTTCTTGCCACCATTAGTCATGAATTACTCACACCGTTAACTTATGTAATTGGGATGTCTTCTACTTTGTTACGTTGGCCGATAGGTGAATTGAGCCAACGACAACGAGATTATCTGCAAACCATCCACGACAGTGGCGAACATTTATTAGAAATGATTAACGACATCCTGGATTTATCACAAATCGAGGCTGGAAAAACAGTTTTAAATATTAATGAATTTTCTTTGGCAAAGATAGCGGAAAGTGCTATATCCGCCTTAATTGATAAAGCGAATAACCAACAAGTTACCCTCAAACTGGATTTACTAATTGATCCTCGACGCGATATCTTTAGTGCTGATGCCGAGCGTATCGAACAAATTTTATGGAATTTGTTAACCAATGCGATTAAATTTACACCAGAAGGTGGCAGTGTTACTCTCAGAATTTGGGTAGAAGATAATACTGCTGTTTTTCAAGTTGAAGATACAGGAATTGGGATTTCTGAAGAGCAATTACCATTAATGTTTGAGAAATTTCAGCAGTTAGATACGCCTTATCGTCGCCGTTATGAAGGTACCGGATTGGGTTTAGCTTTAACTAAACAACTGGTAGAATTGCATCGGGGTCGAATTGAAGTAGAATCGACTGTGGGTATCGGCTCTATTTTTACTGTCTGGATACCTCCCCAATCTGCGAAAGTTCTCAGTGCTGATTCATAACTGGTGAATTTTGCGATCGCTCCAGTTCAGTTGTTAAAAAAATATTTTGTTTGCTCACGTAAAGACAAGGGAGAAAAGGGAGACAAGGGAGATAGATATTTGTAAATGATTTAGGGTTGCTATACGTAATCAATGTGAATATGAAAGTCAAATACAAATAAAAATTCTACTATGGCAGAAATTGAAGACTTGGGTGTAAGTGTAGAAGAATATTTAGATGGATTGGCCGCAGGCATTGACATTTTGGAATTGAAGCGGTTAGAAGCCAAGGGGATTCCTACCCATTTAGCTTTAGAATTGATGGAAATTACGCCAAAAGTAATTGATGGCACAGCTACTCCTGAAGAAGTTGTCAGAGGATTAATGATTCTGACTCCATCTCTCAGAGAGCAACTGGAATAATTGAGATTGTATAGGACTCATATTTGATTTATGAAAAAAATCAGTACACCCAGGTCAGGCTTTTTTCCTACTCCCTACTCCCCATTCCCTACTCCCAGCCTACACAACTAGATTCAGAAATCAAATCGGATTCCTATATATACAGTAGTTCTATCTCAAATGACCAATGACCACTTAATTCATACCTTAAAAAACGGACTGATTGTATCTTGCCAAGCGCCTGTTGATTCACCTCTACATGAACCAACTATTATTGCTGCAATGGCGCAGGCTGCGGTTAATAATGGTGCTGTTGGTGTACGTATAGATACTCCAACTCATATCCGTGCGGTAAGAGAGCGAGTGCAAGTGCCGATTATTGGGTTATGGAAACAAGTAATTCCTAAATACGATGTATACATTACACCTCAGTTTCATCATGCTGCGGCGGTGGCGGTGGCTGGAGCCGATATAATTGCGATCGATGCGACAACAAGGCCTCGTCCTGATGGTGAGACAGTGGCAGAGATGATCAGCCGCATACATCAGGAATTAGAGAAACCAGTGATTGCTGATGTGGATACAATTGAAGCCGCTAAAGCCGCCGCCTCTGCTGGTGCAGATATTGTAGCGACGACTCTTTATGGCTATACTCCCAAAACTAATAATGATTCTCCACCTAGCTGGGAACTTTTAACTCAGATATTAGAGGAGTTAAAAGTTCCGATAATTTGTGAAGGAGGAATTTCTTCACCGCAAATGGCACGCCACGCTTTAAATTTAGGTGCTTATGCTGTTGTAGTTGGTACTGCAATCACTGGCATTGATTTGCAAGTGAAGAATTATCAACGAATCATGCAAAACTGAGGATAATGTTGAATACTATTCCACGGAATTCCTGATACAAATTCCTTGACCTGCTCTTGCTACTCTAGGGCAGGTTTATTTCAGACAATCAGCTAAGAATGCTACCTTCTTTCTAATACCCTGCTTGCTTATCTACGACATTGCGTAAAGGCTGAGAAGTTTGGTAGCGGTTGAAGTTGTCCAGAAATAATTCCACTGAACGCTGTTTGACTTTGGGAGAATGACCAGAACAGTGAGGGGTAATAAAAATATTGGGGACTGACCACAAAGGGCTATCATCTGGTAATGGTTCTGTAACTACTGTATCTAAAGCAGCACCAGCAATCCAACCTTCGGTGAGGGCTTTGATTAATGCTGATTCATCAACCACAGCACCACGAGCAATATTAATCAGATAAGCATGAGGCGGCAGCGATCGCAATACAGTCTCATCAATTAAATTATGGGTTTCTGCTGTCAGAGGTGTTGCAACTACAACATAATCCGCCTCTGGTAAATATGAACGCCATTCATCAACACCGACAACCTGATCAAAATTTGCTAATTCTTGTGGGTGGCGACGAGTACCAATAATTTTCATCCCAAAAGCTTTAGCGCGAGCAGCGATCGCTTGACCAATACCACCAGCACCGATAATTAACAAAGTAGCATCAGTTAATTCTTGAATCGGAAAACCTCTTTTCCAGTGGTGTTCTGCTTGTAACGCTTGCAATTCAGCCAGATTTTTAGCATGAGCAAGTATATAAGTTAAAACAAATTCTGCGATCGGAATTGCATGAACACCTGCACCATTCGTCAGAATCAAGTCCCGTTCTAAATAAGTCGGAGTCAAAATATGATTTACTCCTGCATTCGGCGCATGATGCCAACGTAAAGCGGGTGCTGCTGCTAACACTTTATGCAACACATTGCTTTTGAGAAAAAACCAACTTAAATAAATCTCTGCATCCGTCGCATTTTGATCAAGATTGCCATCACTATCAACCAGTACAACCTTAGTATCTGCCGATAGATGTGGCTCAATTTCGGCAGCGATTTCGATAGGCAAAATGATTTTCATAGTTTAAGTCACCGAATTACAGGGTCGTTTTTTCTTGTGCGGAAACTTGACTGGGATCAGGATATGATGGCGTAGATTTTTCTATGGACTTACGCCTCAAAACGAAAAATCAAGGGTTGTGGCGAGGGTTCAGGGGTATAGGGGAGCCACTGGCGTGGGCGGGTTTCCCGACTTGAGCCAAGTGGCGTGTGTACTGATTCAAAATCCTTACACCCCAAACCCTTTCACCCTTACACCCAATCTCCACAGATAATCTTTGTGCGTAAGTCCTGTTCTATCTACACCATCACAACCCCTACACTCCTTTGTCACACCCTTTACTTTTCCTATCACCACATTATTCTTGAATTAATAACTGCCCAACTGCAATAATTCCTTGTAAGCATAGCTACCTTCTCGATTCATTACTTGGTCGAGAATTGTTTCTCTGATGCTCACAAATACTTCATTACCTCTATCTCTGGGGCGAGGGAGATTGACAGGTAAATCAAGAGCGATTCTGCCGTCTTCAATTAAAATTACACGGTCTGCTAAGGCTACAGCTTCTTCCACATCATGAGTTACTAAAAAAGCTGTAAACTGCTGTTCTTGCCACAGTTTTTCAATCAATTTTTGCATATCAATTCGAGTCAGAGCATCTAACGCGCCTAGAGGCTCATCTAATAGTAATAAACGGGGTTGACTCACTAAGGCTCTAGCTAAAGATACCCTTTGTCTTTGTCCTCCAGAGAGTACGGATGGCCATTCTTCCCCTCTATCATCCAATCCCACCTGTTCTAATGCCCACTGGGCTTTTTCGCGCCAATTGTTTTGTAATCCTAAGCCTACGTTTTGAATGACGCGCTTCCATTCCAACAAGCGGGGATCTTGGAACATCACTCTGACGGAACTACTCAATTTCCGTAATGGTTCTCCATCTAACAGAATCCCGCCAGCACTTGCTTTTTCTAACCCAGAGACAAGGCGTAATAAGGTACTTTTACCACAACCACTACGTCCAACAATGGCAACAAATTCTCCAGGTGATACTTCCAAATTAATGGAATTTAAAACAGTTTTTTTACCGAAAGCCTTCGTTAAATCTAAAATACTTAGTTGGGTTCCTTGTGGATGAATACTCATAATACCTCCTTAGTACATTGTCCATTTTTGTTTGTGAGAAAGCCTACTCCCTACTCTCTTTTCTGATGAGAAGTGAGAATTACTAGACATTTTGATAATTAGGATGCCAAGCCAACCATTTTCTTTCTAAAAATCTGGCAGTTGCATCTGCTAATTTGCCTAACAAGGCATAAATAAAAATACTCAAAACTACAACATCAGTTTGCATAAATTCACGGGCATTCATCGCCATGTAGCCTAATCCAGAATCAGCAGCGATTGTTTCGGCAACAATCAGTGTTAGCCACATAATTCCTAAAGAAAAGCGTACACCGACAAGAATTGAAGATAATGCCCCTGGTAAAATGATTTGCCACAAAAGTTGTACGGGCTTTAATCCATAGACTCGTCCCATTTCAATCAATCCTGGATTGACGCTACGAATCCCATGAAATGTATTTAAATATAAAGGGAAAAATACCCCCATAGAGACAAGAAATAATCTGGCTTGATCACCAATACCAAACCATAAAATTACTAGGGGAATTAATGCCAAGTTAGGGATTGTTCGCAGCATTTGTAATGAACTATCCAAGAGTTTCTCCGCAACAGGAAAAATCCCATTGAGTAAACCCAAACTAAACCCAATACTGCCCCCAACTAAAAAACCAGAAATTGCTCGTCCGGCACTAATCCCTATATGTTGAAATAATTCGCCACTGGCAGCTAATCTAAGTGCTGTAATTACTACACCACTGGGCGCAGGTAAAATCCGATTGGAAAGTAAACCAACTCTGGATGATAACTCCCAAAGTATGACCACACTAATCGGCACAATCCAAGGGACTATTTTTTGGACTTGCTGATTTTGGAATAACTCACTCAGCGAGATGCTGATATTTTTGGTGTTTTTTAAGGTAATAGTCATGAGGCACTCGTTAGTTGTTTCGCAAATTTTTCACTGGCGATAGAAGTCAAAACTGGTTGTGTGGATGGTGCCGGTTCAGTTTGCAACGGCAGGTGCGGAAATAATAATTCGGCAGTCCGATAAGCTTCTTCTAGATGGGGATATCCAGAAAATATGAAGGTTTCTATGCCTAGTTTTTGATACTCCAACATCCTGGCGGCTACGGTATCGGGATCACCAACTAATGCTGTACCAGCACCACCTCTGACTAATCCAATTCCTGTCCAGAGGTTAGGGCTAATTTCTAGAGTTTCTCGACTGCCGTTATGTAGTTGTGTCATCCGTCGCTGCCCCTCGGAATCGGAACTAGCAAAGGCTTTTTGGGCTTGGGCGATCGCATCTTCATCGACGTATTTAATCAACTCGTTGGCTGCATCCCAAGCGGCGGACTCAGTTTCCCGCACAATGACGTGCAAACGAATCCCAAAACGCACGCTTCTACCTTGGGCTGCTGCTAGTTGCTTAACTTCAGCAATTTTTTGGGCGACTTGTTCTGGGGGTTCTCCCCAAGTTAAATAAGCATCTACGTGTTTGGCGGCAACACGCTGGGCTGCTGCTGATGAACCGCCAAACCACAGTGGCGGATAGGGTTTTTGCAGGGGTGGAAATAACAGTTTAGCGCCTTGAATATCAAGGTATTTACCTTGGAAATCCACTGTTTCCCCACTCATAATTCCCCGCCAAACTGTGAGGAATTCATCAGTTAAGTCATAGCGATCGTCATGACTTAGATGCAAGCCATCCCCTGCTAATTGCTTTGGTTCTCCACCTGTGACGACGTTAATTAGCAATCGCCCATGCGACATTCGGTCAAACGTTGCTGCCATCCTTGCCGCAAAGCTGGGTGAACTAATTCCAGGACGAATCGCTACTAAAAACTTCATCCTTTTGGTAACAGAGATGAGTGAGGCGGCTGTTATCCAAGCATCTTCACAAAAAGGCCCTGTGGGCAATAAAGCGCCTGTATAGCCTAAGTTATCTACAGCTTGGGCAATTTGCTGTAAATACTCTGGAGTTGCATCCCGTCCCCCAAGTTGTGTTCCTAAATATTGTCCGTCACGCGCCGTAGGTATAAACCAAAGAATTTGCATTATTGTTAAGCTAACTTAATAAACTACGGTTTTTCGGTAGAGTTACCGTATTTAATAGTGATGATTATACCGTAAATCATGAGAAACACAAGTCCAAATTTGACAATTTCTTTTTTTTGTCTTAGAAGCTAAAGGTAGTCCGCAATGCACCTACCCAAATTGCATCATTAGCATCGTTATGTTCTGGACTTGTAATCACATAAAAAGTTGGTGTCACCCGCACGTTATCATTCACGCGGAATGTATAAAAAGCTTCTAAATGTAAAGACGTATCTGGGTCTTCCCGACGTGCGGCGTTTGCTCTAGGCCGATAATCGTTGCTCGTAACTTTTGGTGGTACACCCACGATAAATCCACCAACATTACCTTCTTTAAATAAGTCTGGAAAAGCAAGTGTGAGTGCGCCATTAATGATTGTGGCATCGTTATCAGGGCCACTTTCTTGATGAGCCAATGTATAGCCAAACCAACCACCGACAACAACGCGGCGGCTGGCTCTCCAATTAAATTGCAACCCAAAATTATCGGTTGAGGTGGAGTTTTGTTCAAACGGATTTCTGGCGAAAGCACTACCTGTACCACCAGTTAAGTTAAACCCAGTTCTAGTCCCAAAATATTTATGTGCGTAGGTGAGACCAATATCTAACTGACGGCTGGGCGATAAAGTTAGCTGACTGAAAATGATGTTATTAGCATCAGTAAATCCGTTACCTGTGCCACTAGGATTACTAGCCTGGAGGTTATCGGCTGTGTAGCCTAAACTCAATTGTATTTGATTACTAAATTTGTAACCCAAAGCCGCACCAGCACCATCAAAACCAGGTCTGTAAACAGTTGGGTTAAATGTGGCAAATCGAGAAACAGCGCCATTTAGCCCACCTATAGCAGAGTTTAAAGTTGGAGCATAAAGAGCTGGTTGCAATGCTCTTGGCCCTACCCAAATAGTGGCATTTTTCCCTAGAGGAAAACGGTAGACTAATTGGCTTAGAAATACGCCTTCATCATTACCTCTATCAAATGTGAACCGCGTCATGGCTGTGCCAGTGCTGCTGGTTAAGTTAGGAATAGTGTTGGATGATAAGATGGCTGAAAGTTGGTCTCTGCCCGTAAAGCTAGTTTGTAAAATTAACCGAGAGCGATAGCCAAAAACGGTTTGAGTATCATCTTTTGTATCATTGGCGGGGCGATTGTTGGCGCGATCGCCAAAGGTATCAGCTACTATAAATACAGCATCACCCACTAGTTTAGTCGTAGTAGAAAATTGATTGGCTTCTACTTCCGCAGTCCGCGCTTCTAAACTATCTAGTCTTGCGCGTAATTGTTGTAATTCCGGGGCAAATTCTGCTTGTAGTTTTTCCAGTGTCGCTAAATCTTCTTTCTTAACTAAATCAGCAGTATTAGAAGCAATCAACTCACTCAGGCGGTCAAGTGCAGCATTTAAACCTGCGGCGAATTCATAGCGACTTAAAGCACGGTTGCCTTTAAATGTACCATCTGGATAGCCTGCGATCGTACCATAGCGTTCTACCAGAGATTGCAAGGCCTGAAATGCCCAATCTGTCGGTCTGACATCAGATAGTTGCGAAACTGATGTCACTTGTCCAGTCATTTCAGTGGCAGAATTGTTGACTTCTTCAAGTTGCGTAATTGTCTTGGGGATTTCTTGTGTTGCTTGAGTTTCTGTTGGTGTGACGTTAGAAACATCTGCATTTGCTACTGAAGATAGAAATAAAAATCCATAAAAAACGGTGGGGATCACTAGCAAATGTTTCCACAAAAATTTAGACATGGGTTGTTCTCACAAAATCTGGATTTATGTTCTAGCAAAGGTAATAAAACCTTATGTAAGAGCAAAAATAGGGATGATATTATTCCTGGAATTTATGTTTTCCAAGTTATTTAGTTGCAATATTTACTTGTTAACTATCAATCAATTTTTACAAAACAATTTTGTCAGCATGAAGGAATGATAATTTTAGGAGTTAAGATGCTGAGACAAAACAGAAAACATTGATCAAGCAAAGAATCGATTATCCTGGATTTTTGGGAAATTCCTATTTATGATTCCTGATTGCTGAATTCTTAAAAAATAATTAAACACTGAATCAATGCAGATGCTGATAAATTTTGTTTCCGACAATCCAAATCCTTTAGTTCCATAGATTATTAATTCAATTGCCCCGATTGAACTAATAAAATATTATTGATGATTCATTTTTTCAGATTTTATGGTGTATTTGTCAAGCGAAAAATTCAAATTTTTATACAAATTTCATGACAAATAAAAGTTGTTTGGAGAAAATTACACATTTCTAGTAAAAATTTTTAACTGGCATAATTCGGCTTGTAAATCTAGTGATAATATCTCGAAGTACCTAGTTGATATCAATTTCTGCCAACTCAACAAACATCAGAGTCGGGTTGGTAATGATAGATAAATAGCCCAAACTTGGTTTATGTTTGATACTAGATACTTAAACAACGGTAAATCGATAGAGTTTATGTTGTTTAGGATTACTCTTGTGATATTTGCATAAACTAATGTAAAAAGCAAGCCATTTGTCTGGGCATAAAGGCTGCTTCATATAACGTTACTTGGGAATTGATCAAAGAGGCTTGCTTTTTTTAGAGAACCATGAGAGACTTCGTTATGGTTAAAACTACGGTAAATTGGTCAAGTTACCGTATTAATAAGACAAATCTGCTAATCATCAGCCACAAAAACTGATGTACTAGGACTGTTATTAAGCAGTTAGCAGAGTAAGAAAAGAATTTTCTCCGGTGTGCAGCTATCAATGGGGAGAGAAGGTGAATGTTGAAGACGTTGGTAAATAATTTTGCACTCAATTTAGAGGCAGATGTACTTGTAATTGGAGGTGGCCCGGCAGGTACATGGGCTGCTTGGAGTGCTGCGTCTGGTGGGGCGAGGGTGGTATTGGTAGACAAAGGTTACTGTGGTACGTCGGGATGTGCGGCGGCCTCTGGTAATGGCGTGTGGTATGTACCACCCGAACCAGAAGCACGAGAGACTGCAATGGCGAGTCGAGAATCATTGGGGGGATTCTTAGCCGATCGCAGTTGGATGAAGCGTGTTTTGGATCAGACATTTACGAACGTCAACTTATTAGCTGATTGGGGTTATCCCTTCCCCACCGATGATGAAGGTAAACCATATCGGCGATCGCTCCAAGGACCAGAATATATGCGGCTAATGCGGCGGCAAATTCAACGGGCTGGAGTCAAAATCTTAGACCACAGCCCCGCCTTAGAACTGCTGGTAGACGCAGAAGGCAAAGTTGCCGGCGCAACGGGGATTAACCGCCAAACTCATGAAAAGTGGAAAGTCATTTCAGGAGCGACCATCATCGCCACAGGTGGTTGTGCATTCTTGAGCAAAGCGTTAGGGTGCAACATCCTAACTGGGGATGGTTACTTGATG
Source organism: Aulosira sp. FACHB-615 (assembly GCF_014698045.1). Classification (GTDB taxonomy): domain Bacteria; phylum Cyanobacteriota; class Cyanobacteriia; order Cyanobacteriales; family Nostocaceae; genus Nostoc_B. The sequence goes on along the minus strand of NZ_JACJSE010000003.1, from coordinate 300,479 downwards.
GCGGCAGAAGCAGGTGCCGAAATGTCGGGTATGGAGTTTTCCAATGCTTACGGCATCTCTCCTGCCTTTTCCTCAGTCACCAAAACCCTCTTCTACAACTGGGCTACCTTTACCTACGAAGATGGCACGCCCGTACCTGGCGCAGGTTCCCAACGTGGACGTTCTGTGATTGCAGAAACCTTACTGCAACAGCCTGTTTACGCAATTTTAGATCAAGCGTCCCCAGAAATGCGCTCATCTATGCGTTCAGCCCAGCCCAACTTCTTCTTACCCTTTGATAGAGCGCGAATCGACCCATTTACCCAGCGTTTTCGCATTACCTTACGCCTAGAAGGTACAGTACGCGGTACAGGTGGCATTCGGATTACCGATGACACCTGCGCTGCTTCCGTTCCTGGATTGTATGCAGCTGGTGATGCGGCTACCCGCGAATTAATTTGTGGTGGGTTTACAGGTGGCGGTAGCCATAATGCAGCTTG